>NZ_JACSWB010000274.1 GCF_016888135.1 Leptolyngbya sp. CCY15150 | reverse complement strand
GATATGCTGGCTCACTCTGTACGATTGTTACTGCACTACCTGAAGTTCGGTGATGTCCCAGTTCCTCCAAGGTTCATCTCTTAATTCAGCAACGCCCCAAAACGAATGGAATCACCATAGTTAAATTAATTGCATACAACATACCTAAGATAACTAAGATCAGAGAATTGGGTCGAGAGAAAAAGCTCTTTTGACGAACTACCAGCCATTCCAAACCAACACATATCCCAAGCAATAAGGGAACGATAGCTGTCATAGAGGCAACGGGAAGTAAGAAGTCGGCAGGGGATTGAGGGTCAATGCTGAGTACGATCTGATGCGTGATAGCGCGAGCAAGAAAAATAATGCTAATGGCTAATAGGCCTATGCTGAGGAATTTCACAACCGTCAGCCAGCGAGCTTCCGGTTGCGATAAGGGTTGATGGTCTTGGGTTTGTGCAGCGATCGCACCTAGGATGTCATAAATAGGATCAAAGCGATCGTTTTGGACTCCAGCCCATTTAGCAACCCGATGGCTTTGGTGTTGAGCATTCTTGATGGTGATGGTGGGTCTAGCTTCATCGGGAATCCCTAAACGTTCTTCTGGCTGAATCGTTAGAAAATTATGCTCTAGTAAGAGTTGTTTAAGACGTTGACATTCATCCTGGTTGATAAAAAAGCGATACTTCGTCTGCTGCCCCCTATGCTTGACTAAAGTAACCGATACTTGGCCGCTACCCTTCACGGTGAGCTGGATACCACCGTGCAAAGGATGAACCTCGTCTAGGGTGACAACAACGTTATACCAGTTATAATCAGCCCCCAGAAAATCACTTGTTTCGTTCACCATAGATTTTCATCAATACGCTTCAAAGGTACGTTTTCATTAGATCTAGGTCTGCACATACAGGTCTGCACATATAAGTATAAATGTACGTGCATAAACCTCATTCAAGGCTAACCACGGTGCTACATGAAGTGGCAGGGCGATCGCACAAGCTAAGACAGGTTGCCCCATCTTTTGGCTTGCTGGTCTTGCCTGATCTGCTCAATCCTAAGTGAAATCTACAACAGACATGGCTGAATCGCGATCGGATTCACACCAAGGAGCCATGAGTGAGACGATTAAACGACCTTGATGGTGAATGAGTTGTGAGGGTGGGCATCTTGCTCCCTTACGGTTGCATAGGCCCATTCAGCAACGCCCTACAACAAAGGCTAAGAGCGATCGCTGATGGAGATGATAATTCAAATCTGGCAGATCTAGATTTCCCAACAGCCTGCAACCGCCACCATCATAAACCCCATCTTGACTCCTCTCACGCCACAAGCAACTCTGTCACATTGAGACAGCTAGTCTTAAAAGTATCTTGAAGGGACTGGATAGACATAATCCCACCTCTAGCTCCCTTCATTCAAATCCTGTAGATCCCCTATCAAGAAGAAAGACAACGAAAGAACTCCCAATGTAAAGAAAATCACGACACAATCTAAATTCTTCTTGCAAAAAAAAAGAAAGCTGCCTATCATTTACCCGTGTCAACTTTATATGGACATCAATTATAGCTATGACGAAGGCTTGCATGGAGTGACTCTGCGCAAGTTTGAACCAAATTAAGGTTGATGGATGACGCTGATCATGAGGTCGAAATCCTTCCGTTTTCCTCTGTGATGGAAGATTATAGAGTTCTGTCTTCCTGGCAAGTAGCCATAGTCTTCATCTATCAGGCTTAGTTTGCCCATCCATGGGCTGGTTTCCCTAGGTTTCTTGTTCATCTCAAGGTCATTGGATAACCCGCAAAGCGTAACTCTAGCGCTTAGGCATCGTTAATCTGCAATTATTTATCTTTTGATGTCTTGTTTTTAAACAGGAACTTTTGTCCTGCCTGTAAACCTATACTGCTGGTTAAAGCTACGTCTTAGCCGCTCTGATCTCAGCTTATTTTGTTCCCTACATCCTCCGCAGAGGAAATGGTGCTCTTGTCTGGGCATGGGATCTCAGGGTTGTGTGGCGTAAGCCATACGCAGATCAATCTAAGTAGCATAGATAACCTGTTTGAGTCTTGACAGGAAATAGAAGCACTATGGGCATAGCCTAGCTTAGCTACATAAAAAGGCGATCGCTTCCCATCTCTAGACTACTGAGATATCAACGAACGCTGTATCAAGTTTAACTCTTGCTGTTTGTAATGTATTGAGGAATCAAGGTCTATGGTTACTATCCCCGTTTATGAAGATCTGTCGCTCAGTTTAGTGGGTAATGCCTCAGGTGGCGACGTACAGATAACGGGGATACGCTTGGCTGCTCTATCATTGTCCCTATCGCAACCGCTGACGTTTTCCAATAAATTTCTCAGCAATTCAGGGGGCGATCGCTATACATTTCGCCCAGCAGATGAGGTATTGAACAAGGTGCTGGAATGTCCGGCGCGCACGTTCCAGCTCAGTGGCATCGGGGTGGCGATCGCCTGGACAAGTTTGCGGCTGCGCATCATTCTGGAACGCAATACCGACCAGTCAAGCATTACGTTGGAGATCCATGATCTACGGCTGAGTACATCGTTGATTCCTGGCTTTAGTCTCAGCGGTCATCTGAAGCTGTCGGTCAGTCTCAACCAAATGTTGTCCTTGGCAGACTCTGTGTTTAATCGCTTAGAGTCGGCGACCAGTGAAGCCTTGCCGCTAGAACTCTTGGGGCTGCGGTTAACGGAGGACTATTTCGCCATCCGTTGGAAGGAAACCCGCATCAACTATTGGCTGCGGGGACTAGTGCCGAATGTTTTTGACCAAAGCGCTCAGATTGAAAGCACCGCAACCCTACGGGTGTTGTTTGGCCGTCCAATTCCGGAGATCCGTCTGGATTGGGATGCCTCGGGGGTCTCGAAAACCTTTAGTTTGCCGGGGATGAAGCTGGTCACACCGGATCAGGTGATGTTTACCTTGCTGCTGCAGTCGTCAGAGAAGTCAGAGCAACTCAATCATCTGGCTATGATTCTCAGGTTACCTGAGAAAGCAAAAATCACGGCCTACAGCAACTTTTCCTGGGAACGGGAGGGCGATCGCGAACTCCAACCGCCAAGCGACGAGAATCGGGAAGCAGAGGATTCAGATGCGCCGTTCTTACAGCTAGATGCTATTCCTGGGCAACCGGTCAGCCTGGTGCTGCTGGACGTCCGACTGGATCAAGGCGGCCTACCCAAGTTTTTTCAGCAGATTAAAGATCCCATCAACCCGCTGAACTTTGAGAGCAGTGAGTCCCTTGCAGAGAAAACGGTTGAAAGGTTTGAAGATTTTGTAGCTCTCCAACGCGACGTTTGGGGAGCCAATAATCCCCCTGCCGAACCCATAACGCCCGACGATCTAGAGGATGTAACGCCAGAAGCGGCGCTGGCACCAGGGCTGACTGTGACTCTCAATCCGTTCACCCTACCGTTTCTCAATCGCCCAGAAGATATTCGTCAGGATAGTAGTGGGAATCATCAGGTTCCAAAACAGCGGATTCGCATCAACAATAATGGCCGCCCCTTCCGTGCCCATGCCGATTTTGCCACCCATGAGCTGTCAATGCCCTTGGAGCTTGGGGTTTTGATTGGGGATCTAGAGTTCAACACGAGCATTAACTTAAAGCTCAACTGGTCAACCTTTGCCTTTCGGGTAGAGCACAGCGGCGGTATTCGGCTGCTGTCGGATGAGGAATTTTTGCCAGAAAAACAGTTTCTCGGACTGACCTGGAGGTTTCAGGGCGGAAAACTGCCCGATGATGACCGTTTCCATCACCTCACGCTGGTCACGGAAAACTACGACTACAAAATCATCCAGGGCGACGGCGCTGTGATTGAGGTGGACTACACCCGCGCTAGCGATGATCCCATAACCTTTGCCCTTAGCGACCTAGCGATTTCGGCTAAGGGCTTGAGCATCACCGCTGAGGTCACCGATCGCCCTGCTCGCTTGAATGGGGTGGATACCCGTTTCCGGTTCCACGGCAGCCGCTTATCCATTGTCGATAATCGCGTTCAGGACTTTACCTTAGCTGGCTCTGGCCCCCTGCCGCCCGCCTTGGTCGGTGAAGCAATGGTGGATATTTCGCTGCAATTTGCCCAGCGTAATGGCAATCTCACCTTAGTAGAGGGCGGCGCTCGCATTGGAGGCGATAAGCTGCTGAACTGCCAGGGTACGCGCTTTCAGTTCTCGGTTGATTCCATTGGTCTAAAATTTGTCAACGACGATAAGTTTCATCTTTACTTTACGATCAGCGGCAGTGCTCAATATCGGCTAGCACCGGGCGACAGCACTGATGGGCCGCTAGCTCTACTCAGCGCCGTTAAGATTGAACTGGTGGACTGTCCCTTGACAGGTGATGCTAGCGTCGTTGCCCGCCACGTGAATTTCCTGATTGACCTGCCGAAGCCCGTATCGTTTAGCCTCTTGGGCTGCTTCGAGATGGAGATTCGCGGCTTTGGATTTGTACCCCAGTTCGATAAGTTTGATGGCGCGCCGGCCATGCGCATTGCTGGGCAGGTGAAGTTTGCTCAGGGTAAGGGGGATGCAATCAGCGCCCGCATTGATGTTCATGATCTATATATTGGTCTGCCGCGCCCAGGTACGTTTATCCCTCGCCTATACCTACGTGAGCTCACGGTGGAAATCACGGCGGGTAAAGCATTTAAGCTCTACGGCGTGGTGGAATTTATTGATGAAGCAGATGCCACTGGCTTTGCTGGCGAGGGACGGCTGGAAATTAAGGGTTTGCCGGTGATTGCGGCCAGCTTTGCCTTTCTGCGAGTGCGGCGCAATGAGAATGCTCCCTGGGTACGAGCTTGGTTTATCTTCCTGCAAATTGAGCAGGTCACCTTCCGCATTCCCTACGTAGAGCTCTACATTCGGGAGGTGGGGCTAGGCTTTGGCTATCGCTACACCATTGCCAGCATTCGCGCCGCCGATCAGTCGGGCAGTCTGCGCGAACTCCTGCAAGAACTGCGGAAGCTTTCCCGTACCCAGGGCGATTTAACCCGACGCGATCGCTGGGCCGTAGACTTAGAAGAAGAAGGCGAGGCGCTGCGCTGGACGATTGTGCTGCGAGCGCTGATCTCCCAAACTTCAGCATCACCCAATTCCCTCAAATGGATTGAGGCAGCGGAGCGGGTACTGCCCTGTCTCTATGTGATGGACGCGATCATTGCCTTCCGCAGTGATTTGACCTTCTTTATGGCGGTGCGCTGTTGGTTTAATACCAACTACTGGGGGTTTGTCAACGATGTAGACGGGCTGCGGGAGCGACCGCTGCTGAGCGGCTTTGTGCTGCTGTCGGTGCGGCAAAAGCGGTTTATTGCCCAAATTTCCTCCAATCCCGACGGCAGTCTCGGACATCTGATTCCCATTCCGCCCATGGTGGAACGGATTGTGAACAACGGCCAGTTTTCTGCCACGCTGCTGATTGAGCCGGGGCTATTCCATGCTGAGCTGGGCTGGCCCAATATGCTGCGCTGGTCTACGAAGGTGGGGCCGCTGGAGGTGGATATTCGCGGTGGGGCTATCTTCCGCACCACGGCAGATAACTTAGTCATAGGCGTCAGTTTTTACGCGCGGGGCGGCTTTAGGTTTGAAGCGGAGAAAAACCTACGGATCTTTGGGGCCCGAGTATCTGCAGATGTTCATGCTGCCTTTGGGGCTCGATATATTGGTCTAATTGACTTTAACGATCCTGCAGCCGGGTCAGCCTTCTATGCCGCTATTGGTCTAGAAGTACGCATTCGGGTTGCCATTGAGTTCTGGATCAAGTTTATCTTTGTGACCAAGCGCTTCCGGCTTAGCTTCTCGCTAGAATTTACCGCTGCGGCGGAACTGGGGTTAGCGGGGGTGAACCCGGACGGTGCTGGTTTCCGGGCCCACGGCACCCTATCGGTGCGGTTGATGGGACGGGGCATTCAGCTCAGCGTGCGCATTGGTTTCCGGGAGCACAATATCTTAGCTGCCCGTAGCCGTACAGAACCGTTCTTGTCGGTCGGCTTGGAAGCAACGGATGTGGAAGCGGTACCAGGTGTGGAAGCAGCGGAACCAGCTCGGGTGGTCGCGTCACCCCCGACAGCCCAGACGGAGGTGAGTCGTGAAACCCGTTCATCGGCAAGTCCAGATAGCCGTTCTGATACGCTATTGGCAGGCGGCGGAGCCTCATCTCTACCCACAGATCTGGATACTCAGCCCCAGGCATTCGTGTCCCAACCAGAAGCCAACGAGCTAGGTGCAGAGGCGGATCCAGAGGCAGAGGCAGAGGCGATCGCCTCTGCAGCATCCGAAGCCCTGCAAGCGTTTCGCGCGTCCCGTAGCTTTTCACTTCCCAACTACGATGTGTTCTGGATTGAGGCTCCAGACGGGGCTGGGGTGTCGGATGGATCGGATGGATCTGCTGGTTCTACAGATATGTCTACAGAATCAGATCCTCCCCAGTACGGTTACTTTGTCCTGATTCCTCGGGCAGAGCCACCCGTTGGTAGCCAGGATTTGGAAGAGCGGGGTTTCTTGCCAGCGCCGCCCTTGGGCAGCGTCGAGGCTGACTTCGCCATGGAGTTGCCAGATGTACCCATGCCCAGATTAGAACAGTATGTTCCCGATGCCATGGAGTGGCGATCGCGCTCGGCGGGAGAGTCCTTTGATTGGCGAGTCAACTGGAATGCGGTGGTGATTTCAGGAACCCGCTTTGATCCAGCCACGGAGGAACCCAGTTTAGATGATGCGGGAGCAACGGTGCAGGGTATCCAAACCCTGCGGGATTATCTAGCCTTTGCCTTCATTGTCAATGATGATGATCTAGACAAAGCCGTGCCGTTGGGCGATCCCGATCCCTTGAGCGATCGCGCCCATGATCAACGCGTCACCGATGAGCGCGTGCATCATCCCACCGAAGATTCCTATGAGTCAGCGGTGCGGGGTGCCCTAGAGCAGTTCCGCGCGTCGCCGTTCTTCAAGCGCGATCCCAATTCAGACTATGACCAGGCCTTAGAAGCGGCCTTCCAGCCCAACACCACGGTCTACAACGATAGTGGCGAGACCGACGCGATCGCTGACCTCAACCAACAGGCCCATCAACTGCGGGGTTTGGTGGTGCAAGATATGGTCAGTGATCTACGAGACTATGCGGCTGGCACCGCCACGGATACCAGCGCCATGATTGGCTTCCAGATGGGGCTGGTGTTTCGCTACCAGGGTGAGCCGCCCCAGTGGTTGACGGATGCGGCCCCGGTTACCCATGCGGCTGATCCAACGGAGAATGGCTGGCCGAAGATTTACCAGCGCCTTGGGCCAAACCAGGGTGAGCCGGATCGCGATCAGGCGCGGCAGGTGCGCACCTTTAACGTGGCCAGCACCAACTTTGAAAGCAATCCGCCCCAGTTCCAGCGGGTGGAGCAGTTCACCGATGCCAATACCATTGCCTTGGCTTGGGATCTCGTTTGGCCCGATCGCCCGGATCAGGCCTGTACCGATTGCCAAGCCGAGCCAGAGCAGCATTTGGTGCATTACCATGTGCAGCGCCGTTCCCTGGATGGCAGCGATCGCGAGGCCGTCTACACCGTGAAGGGAGCGGAGGTACTGCACTATGACGGCAGCAGCGGCATCCTCAATCACCTACAGCCGCGTTTCCAGGTGGTGGATCACTTCAATGCCGAGACCTTGGAGGATCAGGCTAACTTACCCATCACCGGTCGCAGTTATATCTATACAATCACGCCGGTGGACATGGCCGGTCATCGTGGCCGGCCCCTCACCCTAGTGGCCACCCGCTATCCCAACGAGCCGCCCCAAGTGCCGGTGAATGCTCAACTGCAGGTGCGCTATACCCTGGAACGTGCCGAGCAAACCGTGGTGGTCACAACGCCGGGGCAGTCCGATCAGCCTTTGCTAGATGCGATCGCCCCCCAAAGCCCCGTTGCGCCCAACCTCCTGCGGCCGGTATTGCCAGACGCATCCCGTGATTCGGATGCCGATGATTCAGACGCCCTCGGGATTGTGATCACCTGGCAAGATCCATCGCCCCTGCGGGATGCGCCCTTGGTGCCCATTGCTATCTATCGGCTGATTTTCCGACGGGAAACCCTCTTGCCCATCGGCAGCTATGGGCTAGACAACTCCATTCAGGGGCCACGCACCAAAACCTTGCCCACCAGCAATGCCCGACCGCTGCCCACAGATATTCGTCTTAATCTTACGCCTCGGGGGCCACAAAACCGTCGCCAGGCAACAATATCGCTCGCAGACCTGCAGGCAAAGGGCATCTTCCCGACTGGGGATGCACCCCAGTGGGAGCCCCTGTCTTGGCGGGTTTATCTGCAAACGGAGTCGGCCAATGGCGTGCCGTCGGCGCTGGCTCCGGTGGAGCTGTTGCTGCGGGTGGAAACCTCTGATGGGGCTGAAGAACGCCAGCCATCGGAACTGGAATGGATTCCTAAACCCCTGCGCTTGCCGGTCTTGCCGCCGGAGGATATGCGGGCAACCACCGGCACCGCCCATATACCCATGCCGCCCACCCTACCGTTGACGCCGTCCATAGATCTATCTGCAGCCATTGGCTTTACCCAACATCCCGCCCATCTGCGCCTGGTGCGCTTCCGCTGGAACCAGGGGCCGAGTAGCCAGCGCGACTACCCCTTGGACTTGAATGCAGGCTACGACCTGCTGCAACTGGATGTCGATGCCAATACCGACGTGGTGTTGCGGGGCGACGATGCCGAGCAGTTTGCCCAGGCACTGAAACCCGTGCAGGATGTGCAGATGCTGCCCGCTGATGACTTACTGCTCACCCCGGAAGATACCCTCAACCCCAGCGCTTGGGAGGCCTGGTATCCCAGCATGGTGCTGCGCCGCCGCACGGCAGAAGCCAGAGCCCAACAGCGATCGGAGATCGAGCAGGGCCCTTGGTATTCCTGGCGAGAGTCGCGGCTGCTCTGGCCCGAGTGGGAAGGATTGACGAATCCTGAACGCACCCAAGCCGAGGCGCTGCACCCACTGCTCACAGAAATTCTCAAACAGTTGCAAACGAGCCATACCCTGGATGTACAAACCAGTCCACCCATGCAGCCGGTGGATCTACCAGGGTTCCTAGAGTCCACGGCCCCCAAAGCGGATCCCTACGGCTGGGGTATTTTGCAGCGCTTGGGCCTAACCGTGGGGCTATCCCTGCGATCGCTCTCCACCAACAATCTGTTAGCCGGAGACAATCTGGTCGCGGCCCTGCGATCGGTGCTGGAACCCCTGCAGGCAAATCCAGCCTGGGAATCCTATTTCCCCCATCTTTATCTAGAACTGCTGGTGCAGCCGTCCCGCAGTATTCAGCCTGAGGACACAGCGACCCTAGAACTGGATGGACTACTGGCGATCGCTCAACTGAGTTTACGACCCAGGATCCAGCAAGTTCAGCGCTATGGTTGGCTCACCCTGCGCGGTCAAGCTGGCACGACCGTACCTCTGCGACTCACCCTGACAGCACCCTGTAGCGTGATCGATCAAGCCGATGGCGATCGTGGTCAGATTGAGCTAAAACCTCCTGATGATGATCCCGATAATCCTAATGCTTCCGATGCTTCCGTACTATTGTCTCTAGTTTTACCTCTCACAGGTGAAACCACGCTGCTGATCCGCAGTGAAATCTTACCCGATATTCAGTTTGATGAAACTCAGTTTGCCATCAATCAGCTTGATGAACCTAAACCTCAGCCCCGTCCGACATTAGGCCCCTTAACCCCTTTCCTGCCTACGGATGAACGCTCTACCTACTTCACGGTGGCTGTAGAAGAACTAGCGGCAGAGTTTGTTGATGGCAATTCCCCAGAAGGTAAGGAATGGAGACGGCTGCGGGATTATCTGGAATTCCTCAATCCCGATGCGCAGCCGGGCCCGGATCGGATTCTTGTGCCCGTGGACGATTCCCAAGCGATCGCCGCCATCTTACCTGATGTTCTCGTCTGGATGCAGCGCTTCTTTGATGCCAGCGGCGCAGTGACCACGGATGCCGAAGCTTTGAACAGCATTGCTACGGGCCCTTGGCTGGCCACCGCCTATCCCCAAACCGGTACCCCCGCCTACGCTAGCCCCGATAGCAGCGGTCGGCTACGCTACGATCATCTAATTGAAAGCCGCTGGGCCCATAGCTACCGTTACTATATTCGTCCCTATAGCCGCTATGAACTGCTGTGGCAGGGGTTGCTGCAGTCGCCGGTGCTGTTCCCTGATGTGCGGCCAGACGTTGAGGCCGTGATGGCAGAACTTGTACCGGATCCGCAGATAGGCGGTTTAGACGTCGTGTTGGATCGCACCCAGCCGGTAGATGCGCCCCTAATTCTCAGCTCCGCACGCTTGGATGCGCCCAGCACCCCCGGCGCTCCGGCCCAGCCCGGTTCTATCTGGGAAGTACTCCTAGCCCAGCATCCCGAGCAGTTATTGAGTGAACGCAATCAAACCCTAGCCCGCCAACTTGATTTCCGGGGGGTGGCGGTCACGCTGATGCGTCGATTTGCCTATGATGACTGGCCAAATAAGCTAGTTAACGCTAGTCTTAACCATCCTAAATTAATTGTGCAGAACGTTGAGGCGGTGTATCCCGAGCTGCCTGGAGCCTATCCTAGTCAACCGGATCATCTAGATCTAACATCACCGTTGGATGCGGAAGCTGCCCGCAGTCTTGATCTACCTCAACGCATCGGCAATTTCCAGCAGGGAGCGATGGCGCTGCAGTGGGAAGCGCTACCTTATTTCTACGAGCATCGGCTGATGGCGATCGCTCAAACCTCCACCCAGGTATCGGAGATTAACAACACCATCCAGCAGGATTTTGAATACCAATCTCCCATCCCGGAGGCGTTGGTCAAAGCCATTACCGTTGCCTGGCAGCCCGAGGGCAGCGATGAAGCTATTCAAGTGCGATCGCGACAGATCACCATTCCCCTACGACGGTTTTGGGACTGTATGCCCTCTGAGGCTCAAGAGCGCTGGGCCAGTGAAGCACCCTTATCCAAGACCACGCCCGGAGAGGAAAATCTATCCGAATTAGTGCGGAAACCTGCCTCCTTACCAGATTTTGACGTGGTTTACCAGATCATTGAACGGTTTAGCGGCAATATTGAGGTGCAGGCAGACTATGTCTTTGATGACGGGGATGCCCCTCACTATATCCACCGCCAGCTTGGTCGGCGGTTCCTAGCTAACGTACAGCACCTGCAGCCTCCCAGCCTTAGCCGTCCCCATGGTGACTATCTGCTAGAAACCACGCTGCAGCAGGTGAGCGAAACAGACTTACTCAGGGATAGCTTCACCGAACTGCGATCGCCCACGGTGCATAAGATCACCTACGCAGACCATCATCTAACCGTGGTGGGTACGTTAACCCAGGAGGATTTCCATAACCTGCTGCTGGCTATGATTAGGGATAACCTAAGTGCTGCAGATTTACGCGATCGCAATCAGGACTTAACGCTGGCTCAAATTATAGATACCTGGTTTTCAACCCATCCGGTTGATGCCCATAGTCTGGCTGGCTTACCTACTAGCCTACTCGCTAAAGTCCATTATCCAGATTTACCCTATCGTCCAGAGTTAGCATCTGGATTAGACTTGCCCGTTGAACTCCAAGGGCAGCTATTCCTCCGATCTGATCTACCAGGGCGATCGCCCGAGAATCAACGCCTGCAGGTAATTTGGCGCGGTGCCTTGTCTACAGTGCAGCGGCAGCAGCTTTTGGCCTACTATGAACGCCTGAATGGTTTCCATCAGCACCTTCGCTCGATCATCCAGAAGGTTGAACAGTTCACGGCCTCAGCATCGTACTCCGTGCCAGTCCGTCCACATCCGGATAGTAACTTACCCGGTTCGCTGGTCATAAGGGTGACCTATCCACCGGCTGATCGTCCTGGCTGGGTGCTGCAGTGGAGTAACAATATATCACCGCAGGAGGAAACGGCCTTGAGTGAGTTACAAGGTGATGCACCGTTCCAAACTGCCATAACCCGCTTGATTGATCGTATTAATCAGATCCACAGCCGTTCGTTTGTGACCTCGACGGATGTGTCATCAGCCTTGGATCCAGAACCTGCTGCGCCTAGTGACCTGCCGTTGACCATTGCCGTCGCTCAAACAGGACAAGACTTCGTGCGCTATCGATTAACCTGGACAGGGCCGATTAGGTCAGATCAAGCACAACGTCTGCGAACCGAGTTACCAGATCTCCTAGATGCTGTCAATGAGTTGATCGCTCAGATCCAAGATGCGATGGAGGGGGTGACGGAGGATCGTGAAACCCAGTCTCTCCTGTTCCGAGAGGCGATCGCTGATGATGAGTTTGTTTGGCCCAGGGTCGGTAAGGCTCAACTGATGAGCCTCGGGGAAAATAACTTATCTGCATTGACGATTGGATCCAATCGGATCACCTGGCAAGGCTTGGTGAATCCATCGCCAGAGAATTTAGTCATCCGTCTGCGGCGGCTTTTGCGGCAAGCCGATCCATTCCTAGCGGCCTTCACACAACTGATGGACGATATCAGTGCAGCAGTGTTCACCGAAGACCTAGGCAAGCAGCGCTTCCGGGTTCGAGAGCTGCTCACGGCGGTGGAGCGCGATCGCTTGGTGGAGCGCATGGGCAACCAGGCTGGATTAACGAGCCTATTCCGCGACTGGGACGATCGACAGTCTCTGGATGAACTGTATCAAGCTGGATTCAGTCAGGTGCCTATATCTGCCAAGCCTGAGGGCGTCAATCGCCTAGCCGGCCCCATAGATTTCCCTGAGGTCGAAAACCTGGTGTTAGTCCGTACCGATCGCTTGACGGAAACCGAGGCGATCGCTCTCTTAAACTTACCCGGTGATCCAGACTTTAAGGCAGCGCTGCGTCAGTTGATTCGCCCCCAGCAGTTCGACGGCTTGCCGGAGCTACGCATCGACTCAGATCAAGGTACCCTAACCTGGGTAGGGGCTCGACCCACCGCTGCCCAGCAAGAACGTTTGCGAGAACTGGAGGGCGATGCGGCTTTCCAGCAGGCCCTAGGACGGTTGGTGAATGCGATCGCGGCGACAGCCGATGCCCGTCTAGACCTCTCTGTCCCCATGGAGCCAGAACCGGACTATGCAACGGCGATCGCTCCCCAAGGGTTAGACCAAGTTCCCCAAACGATCGCAGCCCAGGTGAGCATTGCCGTCAATAACCAGCGCGTCCAGACCGACCTGATCTGGACGGGGCCCCTCACCGACGCAGCCGTCACCACCCTGCAAGACTGGGCCCAGATCTCCGCCATGATGACAGCGGTGCAGGCTCTGATCTCAGAGCGCGATCGTCAGCGGATTGTTGTATCTCTCCCCAGCGATCGCCTGCCCGCATCCCTACGCAACGTTCTGCACATACACCCCGGTGAACTGGTCTGGACGGGAGGTCTACCCAGTGATGATCAGCGAGCTGCCCTCAGCCAACTGCAAGCCGAGAGCGACCATAACCCTCCCCTGCAAACCGCCCTAGACCGATTGCTGTCTACCCCAGATGCACAGTTTCCGGTGGTGGCGATCGCAGCGCCTGAGCTCCAGCCTCGTCCTCGTCTGGATCAGCGTCCAGATATCCTGCGCGCCGATGATTTAGTCCGTCGATTCATGCCCAATAATCCTCCTAATAACCTAAGTGAGACCCAAGTTGCAACGCTGCTGGCCCAGCTGGCCCATCAACTGGTGATTCAGCACAATAGCCTCATCTGGTTAGGACGGGTGCATCATCTCGACCAGCTCCAGGCCTTGCAGAATCTCCCCGGCGATCCGGCCTTTCGAGAGGCGATCGCCCAACTCCATGCCCAGCTCAGCACTAAGGTCTCTACGATCGCCTTGGAGACCCGTTTGCCCCAACGCCCCCAGCAGGACGAGCTACCTGCAGGTCTGCGGGATAAACTGCTGCTAGGACGGGCCCAACTGCGCTACCACGGGCTGATGACGCTAGACGAAGGTCGGCAGATACAACGGCACGTCACCACTCCGCCCGACCAAGCCTCTATCCAACGCCTCTACGACCAATCCATGGACACCGGTCTCCGGGGCAACGAATTGCTGATCCGCGCCCGTCGAGGGAGCGCTCGTCCTAGCGAGATGTATCCCCTCAAGCCCCGATCGCTCTAACACTAGCCATTGCTCCAACTGCTGATTGCGCAGATTTCTCAGTCCACCTAGACCCTCACCCCTCCTAGCCATGCCCTCTATCCCCGCCACTGCCATGAATTCCGTGCAGGTCAACGGCCCTTTTTGGTCGGCAGACCTGCAGGTGTTGGAGCTTGCCGATCCTCAAAGCAACTGGGCCGTGCGCTCGTTGTTTCTAGACCTGATGCCGCGATCGCGCTTGGGGCAAGACCAGATGCTGCTACCCGGCACCCTGATTCTCTTGGGCTGGGCCCGGCAGGTGACCCTCCAACCTCGGGACGGCATCTCCTATACCTGGTCGCAGCAGGTCACCCTACCCGCCAGCCTATCGCCCGATCTGCTGCGGCACCACATCGGTCAGGGAGATCTATCGCTGCTGCTGGTGCAGGCCGATGCCGATGCTTGGCCGGCGCAGTTTCCTCGGGGTGCCAATGATGATTTCTTTCCGCCCCTCACCTGTCTCAATGGCAGCATTGCCCTGGATCGCGGTGCGGACGAGACGCCCAATCCGCAAACCATCGCCCTCTATGAGGCCCTGGGGTTGGCACTGCCCACGGCGGCGGATCATCAACAGCGGCGCGATCGCCTGGCTGCCGGTGAAACCCAAACGCGGTTGCTCAGTAACCTCTCGGTTCACAGCAGCGGTCTGTCTATCTATGGTGCTATTCAGCTACCGTGGCAACCGACGGCGATCGCCCTCCCCCTACAGGTAGCCCAGCAACGGCCCGACCGGCAGCGTTTTCGTCTCAGCCTAGAGAGCGATCGCCTCACCCAGCCAGAGCGCCAGGCCCTGCAAACCGCTTGGAGCAGCCTTAGTCAAGCGCTGAATCCCCTCAACCCCCTCAATCCTCCCCTAGAGACCCCGCCCGCCGTCCCCAACTGGGTCACCCTAGAAATCACCAATCCCCAAGCCGTACCCAGCCTTATTTGGGACGTGGCGGCCTGGGGAGATCCGCCGAGGCTACACCTGCCGGCCGATGAAATGATTCTGCTGCTGAGCGATCAGCCCCCCAGCAGCCAAACCCATCCCCCCACCTCCCTGGCCCAGGTGGTACCCCAGACTGTGGCGGTGCGGCTTACGGATACGGACACCTTAGAACTGAGCATTGAGGCAGCGGCAGAGCCCGATCGCCCAGATGCGGATGAGTCTACCCTGACCTACAGCGCTATGTGGGAGACCGAGCCTCAAGTCTGGCAGGAAACTATCCGCCTAGCCAAATTGACCACCGCCTTCGATCCGGTGGATGTGCCTCGGTTTTTGCGATCGCGTCTGGGACAACCGCGGCCCACATGGCAGGGAGAAGGCAGCCAAACTATTGATCCACCCATTCTCTGGGGCTTCATGCCCTTGGAAGATGGCTGGGCCCAACTGCCCATTCTCAACCTCACCGAGCAGATTTATCTCGACAGTCGAGTCGTCCGACCTCAGGAGAACCAGGACACTCCCCCATCCGCCCTGCTGCAAGGTGCCGTCTCCTTGGGCAACCATCAACCGCTGCTGCGGGCCAACCATCGCCATGAACAGCCCTGGAACCTGACCCTGACCCATAGCCAATCGGTGAGCGGTCGCTGGCGGCTGACGCGATCGGGTGACCAGGACTGGACGCTAGAGCAGGTGACCCTCACCCTCCATCAACCCCAACTCACCCTCAACGGCCTATTTTGGCTAAGCACCGGCCAACCACGGGTGCAGGATGCCCTGCCAGACTGGGATGATTGGGTGGATGGGGTGCGTTCCCATGCCTTGAAGACCGTGAATCCGGCCAGCGATCGCTTCCCATCGGCCCTGGTGTTATCCATCGAGCAGCTCACCCTGGCCTGCCGCCGGACGCCAGACCTGCCCACCTCCGCCCAGCTTCAGGAGTGGCAGTTTACCTACGAAGTTGATGAGCGCGATCGCTCTTGGCTTCAGGAGAACGGATCGACGACGCGAACCAGTCTGTTCCAGCGGTTCATCGATCTGCAGGTGCTGCCCGAAACCACCTTCCAGGCCACCCTACCCCTGCTGTGGCGACGCCATGCCACCCTGCCCATGGTGCAGGCCCTACCCCTCACCCAGAGTCAATCGCCGCCCAACTATCCCAGCGCCAGCCGCCAACTGATTCCCTACGAACTCCCCGTAGTCGCCCATCGTCCCCAGCAATGGACCTTTGGCGTTACCCATGCCCAAGGAGCTGCGGCCTGGCCCCAGGTGCAAGGCGCGGTGTCCCTTGCTCAGGAATGGCGATCGCTATCAGACCTGCCCTGGGTGTCGCTGTCCCTACCGGGTTTGGTGCTGCAACCCCAGGATCCCAGCACCTTGGTACCCACCTATCACCATGATTTGCCCTACACCGATCAAATCCAGGCCCTAGCCCAACTACCGGTCATCCCTGAGGATCCAGAGGCCACCTCGCCCCTCCCCGATAGCGAACCACCGGCCTTACCCAAGCCCCTGACCCGAGACAGCTTCGCCGACCATTGGCAAACCCTCAGCACCCTAGCGAGTCTAGCCCAAGGGGATGGCACGATCGCCTTCACAGCGGATCAGGATAATGTCTCGGTGCATGGCTTAGTCGAGCCTTTTGATTGGCCCGTCGATCTCAGCCTTGATGTGGCAACCTATCCCGGTCGGATTGAGCTTCACAATGGTCTGAACCTAGCGTTAACCGGCGAGGCAGCGCTTGAAGGCATCTCTGGGAGCTTCCAACTCCAAGATGGGGAGTTACGGGGCGTGACCGATGAAGAGATAGGCGAGGATCTTGACGAGAATGCCAATCTCTACCAGATTACAGCCGGTAGCCTAGCGGCCCATGCAGAACAGGGCGGGTTCCGGGATCAGCGGGGCTGGACGCGCTGGGCTACGGTACAACGCGATCGCTTACTGCGATCGCCCCTCACCCTGCAGCAGGCCGGCCAAACAGTGACCTATGCCCTCACCTCCAGCCTCGATCCCCTATCGCTGACCGTTGGATCCCATACCTGGCAGTTTTGGTTTCGCGATGTGCCCTTGTTGGCCGATAGCCAGCGCTTTGATCGGGATAGGACGCGATCGCCCATTGCCCAGGAACTACAGTCGGATATTAATGATCCCGAGGCGCGATCGCAGCTCTACAATGCCCTGAATGGCTACGAATGGCGTTTGGGTAACTCAACATCTCTTGCTTATCTAGATCTCATGGGTCTGCATTTTTATCCTCTCACCCTAGAGGTAGTGCAGGTAGACCAGGATAAGGTTACAGGCGTGGAGATCATCGGTCGATTGCAACTGCCCTTGAGCGTTCCCACAGGGGAGATAGAGGATGTCAGTAATGCTGTGCGTCTGTCGTTTACTCGCTCTGAGGATGGTCTGTTCTTATCTGATCTGTCCTTGGAAGCACCGATACGTGATGGAGCGGCAGACACCCCCCCGGAAGCACCGGTATCTGATGGAGCGGCAGACGAACCCCTAGAATCACCGGTATCTGATGGAACGGTAGACAGCCCCCTAGCGATGGCCCACTGGCCGCTAGCCCTAACCAATGGAGAATTGAGCAATGCTCCGATGCTGACTTGGTCATCGATTCGGCTGGGTGAGCGGGATGGGGCACCGGTGATTCAACTAGGCGATGCGGATACGGGCGAAGCAGGTCAGGTGTGGCTGCAGTTTGTGCTCTTTGAGCAGCTTTGGTCGGTTCCTCTCGGCGTCGTTCAGTTGCCCACCGCTCCCCTCACCTTCACCTTTCCCATGCCCGCCGAAGTGACTCACCTAGCGCCGGAATGGGTGCGGGTAGAGTTGAATTTGGACAACTACGAGCATCAGGTAGTGGTGCAAGTTGAGGTACAGGTTGGTCGGCAGCAGGTCACGGTGCCCCAGACCGCATTTCTGGCCAAGGTGCAGTTTGATTTGTTGCACGATACCCAATTCTGGGCAGCCTCAGACTTTTTCTTTGGCGACCTTGAAGGATCGGCGGAAAGCCAAATCGTCGTGGTTCGACCAGGCACCCTGCAGTTTCAGTGGCAGGGCTATCGGGTGCCCGACTCTGCCGAGGCCAATTTGGTGCAGCTCCTGCCGGGGATGCATCTGCAAAGTTCTGACCAAGCCCCCGGCTATACGGCCCTCACCTTTACCGCTCAACCCCAGACACCTTCCTCAGACTCTCGGATGCAGGTGTCAACCCTGCGGCTAGAGACGGCCTTCATGGAGCTGGTGCTGTTCTGCCAGTGGGGCGACTTTTTGCAGCAGACCGGGGTAACCCAGGGATCGCGATCGCTCCTCTACGCGTCCTCAGCCGGGGATATCACCGTAGGCTACACGGCCCGATGGGAACCGGATCCGGATCCGGAAACGTGGGAAGGAACGTGGGTAGAATCGCTGTTGCTGAATGGATTGTTAGAAATCAGAAATCTGCTGTCTTGGCCTCTGGCTATGGATTTATCCGCTGGCGATGATCCGCAAACCGTACTGACCTTACCTGCAACGATTCAAGACGGGATTCCCCAGCCCCTTGATCACCTGCGCCACACAGCCCAGATCTTATTCAATCAGCATAGTTTACCTACCGATATGCTGCGCCCTGGTCAAGATGAACTGTTGTTTGAACTGGTCGAAGATCGTCCCTGGCAATTCCTAGCCGTGGTGGAGCATCAGATTATCAATGTCTTGCCCCAGTCTGCCGATTTAAGCAGCCATCGTTTGGAAGGCGATCGCCGCTGGACGGTCACCCAAATGGTACAAATGGGAACTCCGGCTCAACTGCGAGATGCGCTCCTAGCCCAAAGCGATCGCCATACCCTGGATGCCGGGACAGGCATACGTTCCCTGGGCCAGGCCTTAGGCGGCACCCTGGGCAGCGACCTGCGCGATCATCTGGCTGGCGACCAAGCTGCCCTTGATCGCCTGGCTCCCCATACGCTGCTGGTGGATCTGAGCAGTCCCCACTGGATTCGCCAAACGCCCCTGCGCACCGGCAACGGCACTGTCCTACAGTTTCTCCCCAACGGCGCACAGCTTGCCATCCCTAGCAATCCCCAAGACTATAGCGGTTCCGATCCCCACGATCCCCTCTGGCTACTGCTCACCCTGCCCTTCCTGGGTCGCCTCCAGGCCCAGCAGCGGGATTTTGCCCCAGTGGCGCAGTCCACGCTGCACATTGACCCCATTGTGCTGCTGTCCCAGGATCCTAGCCACCCCCTAGCCCGTCTTCTGGCTAGCCGAGGCGATCAGGAACCCATCGACGTGGCGATCGCCAGCCTCGATACCGCCGTGGGCCGCACCTGGCCGCGCCTCGATCCCCTCTCCCTAGAAGAAAGCTGGTTTCGCCTGCAGCATCCCCAGCGGGAACCGATCGTAGACGATCTGCAAAGTGTTATGGCCACCCGCCCCGAAGCTGCAGCTCGCCTCAGCCGCGCTACGGCCCTGCAGCAGGCCGTGAATGTTCTGCGTCAGACCTATCCGCCCCAGGTTAGCCCCGAACCACCCCCTAACGTACCTCCTAGTCTGCTGGTGATTCCCCAACTGGATACGTCTGGCTTACAGGTTCTATACGATTTTATCCCCAGCAGCAATTCCAGCATCGTGCAGGATAAGTCCGGACTCAGCCCTGCCCTAGATTTGACCATTCAAGACAGCGATCGCGTCACCTGGCTACAGGGCGGTGGTCTCCAACTCCAGGCCCATACCCTAATTCGCTCCGCTACTGTTCCCCAACGGCTGATCGATGCCTGCCGGGAAACAGACGAAATAACCATTGAAGTCTGGATTATCCTAGCACCTGATCAGCTTGTGCAGGCAGGACAAGGGCCGAAGCGAATCGTTACCTTATCGGTCAATCAAGGTGTTCGCTATTTTAGCCTTGGACAAGGCTTGACCACTGGACTGCCCGGCGCAGCCTATAATGTGCGCCTGCGCACGACAGGAACAGATAATAATGCTGTTCCGGGTCTCACTAGCCCGGATAAAACAGCGATCGCTGGTCTTTCTCAGATTGTTTACACCCGCGATCGCCAAGGACAAGCTCGACTGTATATCAATGGCGTGGAACAGGCCAGCGTTAACCTGCCGGGTGAACTCTTTCCCCAGCGGGCACCTGGTGATTCGGAGTTTCGCCTGGCCCTAGGGGATGAACTGAATGGAGGGCGAGCTTGGTTAGGTAGCTATCGTCGCCTGGCTCTATACAATCGCGCCCTTTCCAGACAAAACGTGCAGCATCGGTACCAGGTTGGGGTTGAGCGTCTGCGTGAATCCTCACAACAGCCCACCGCTTGGCACATCACGGGTTTACAGCTTCGCAGCAGCAAGCTATGGAGTCAAACCGATGCCAGCCATCGCTACGCTGCAGCCACCCAACTCCCAGCCCTGCTCAATCTGCAAGGACAAGCCAATCCCCTGCCGGTCAGCCTAGCGGTGAGTCCTTATCTTGGGTTAGAGTTTCGTCCTGCCCGTGGGGAGTATCATCCCCACCTGATGTCCACCGAACTGTTATGCCTCAGCCTTGATGCCCAGCAGCTTCGCCCCGTCGCCAACCACCTTTGGGACGTCTTACCCAATGAGGCAGAAACATTACCGACGCGCATCTTAACCTGGGCTCAGCAAACCCACCTGCGCCTATCTCCTAACTCAGCGATCGCCATCCTGCGCTATCGGGTGATCAACCGTCCCGACCAGGAAAATTTGGAGGCAGCGATCGCCCCTCTCACGGCCACCTACCGCTTCCAAGTCGTAACTGACCTAAGCTTACCTGAGCAGTTGACCCGGCGTGTGTTTCAGCTTCGCTCCGCCGTAAAGTATCTGCGATTTCGTCAAGGTCAATTTGGCGGTGTCGCCATGCCTGTCGAGGAGGTGAAACCCGTTGACCTAGCGCCACCCCAAGTTGTAGGCGTACAGCCCATTTATCTTACTGAACGTCCTGACTCCAGTGAACCTGGCACCTGGCCCTGGGGACTGAGTGCCCTACGGTTGAGCGTCCACTATACCCAAGACCAGGCAGGCATGGTGGGCAACCTGCAACCCCAAGCAACCCGCTGGTGGCAAGCACCCCACTACCAAACCCAGTTCCGTTCTGCCGTAGGTAGCGATCGCCCCGCCGCCGGACTGCCGCCCTATTTCCGTGCCCAAGCCATCCAGAGCCTATTGCCAAATGCCTCCCAAGCGATCGTACCGCCAATAGAGATCGTACCGCCAATAGAAAATAAAGATGCAAAGGATCAACCATGGCAGCCGGTACTGCCCGGATCCCTGCGCTATATCTTGACAGGCGATCGCGCTGGACTATTTTTAACCCTGCGCCACCATATTATTCGTCAAGAACCTCAGACAGATAGCGTTCTGCGTTCAGGGAGCATTCCCGTCCAGCATCGGATTCCCCGCCCCGTGCCGCTACCCGACAACCGCCATCCCGACACCGCATTGCAAACCTGGGCCCATTACTTCCAAATTAATCAGGGCGCAACGATTCGGACAACCCCTTCTGACAACGTCTTCTTTGCTGCATCTATCAACAAAGATAAGTTATTAATCCAGCCAGCCCAAGGACTGGAGATGATTCTAGAGTCTCCTTGGCAGGGACAGATTGGCGTGGAATGGGATGGCATGGTGCGCTTTAGCATCCACAATCTGGGTGACGTCGCGGCCGGCATCACAAACTGGACAATTAATATCCAACTGAACATTGGCGATCGCACCCTGAGATACACAGCCCTAGATATATCCTCCGGCACCTATGCGCCTGAATCCCCCACAGATGATCAAACCCCCAGCCTCCAAGACCTCCTCCGCGATCGAAAATCGGGCGATCGCTTGGTGCTAGAAGCACGCGTAACGCCCCCGGATACCCGTGGCACCGATGCTAGCGGAATGACTGGCTTCCATCAAGTGCTAAGCTTCCCGCTGCGCATCACCGATCCCGATCGCATTCCTCTGCCCCTAGAACCCTATTTTATCCAGTTCGAAGATCCCGAATATAACCGCCAACTAGCATCCTCTGCAGGTCATGCCACCCAGGAACTACTCATTTCTGCAGCCGGACAATCTGAGTCAATGAGTCACTCCGTTCAGCTATCCTGCGATCGCACCGAATATAATCCTGACAGTTCCCTAGCCATCCGCTATGACTGGGATGATGACGGGGACGGCAAGGCCACACTATCTATTAACTGGATTCGCAATGGCGTGCCTACGCCGCTTCAGCTAAAAACCATGTCTCTGACTGACCTAGCCGCTAAGGAGTTAATACAATTTTCCCTAGCTGAGTTAGTGTATCAAGAAGAGAGCGATCGCCCTGCTACCCTGCTGCCAGGCAATACGCTAGAATTTCAGCTCATCGTTCAAGATAAGGGAGCGATCGCCCTATTAGCTCCAAAACCCGTCGTCCTGACTGTGGAGATTGTCGCCCAGCCCGTCATACCCGCACCAGAAGCGGCCTATGCCCTCCTGCGCCAGCGTCATCCCAGCCAAGTGGAGTGCGTGCGCTTTGCCTGGGGGGCCATACCCAGCCGCATTGAACTCATCCGAGCGGATGACCTGCGTACCGAAATTGTCCGTCGCCGCGCTGTGTTTCAGTGGATAGATGCTACCCGTCCTGCTATTCCCGGTGCTGCATCCACCCAATATGCTGTTCAGAAAATCACCCAAACCGGTTCTACCCATCTGCCCTCTATGGGTTCCTGATATCAAGCACCACTGGGTAATGATGATGGCTAACGCGTTATCTACACATAAGATGTTCTAGGGTGTTATATAAAATCCGGTTCTTCAAACAGCCAAACATCGCCAGGGTTTCTTGATGTCCTCACATCAAATCTGGTTGAGTGACCATGTTACGCCATAGCCTCCCCTCACCGAGGATATGCCGCTACCCCATGAAGAAAGGACGGACACGCGGTGTTTGCTGTCTAATGCAATTGGAATTATCGGCAGGCAGGTCACCCACCTCTCGCTTCAGTTGCCCGGTATCTGCATATACTGAGAGCAGTGGATCACCTATGCAGTTGCCAACATGAGTCCTGAGCAATAGACTCCTGCTACAAAAGGCGCAGCACCGTCTAGAAGCAACTCAACGGCTCATGTAGAAAGGATTGATTCTGGCGTTTTTCTTGCTTACTATGCAATGTTTTACGTGTCAGAAGCGCTGCTGGACTAGGTGGGCTTACATTCTCCGGCCATACAGCAGCGATTAGCGTATTTCGTCAATAGTTCACTAAAACAGGACAGCTTCCTACGGAGTTTCATCACTACCTGATTTAGCAATACTGATGACTACAAGTTGCATACCGCAGCTTAGCCTAGAAGCATGTAGCAATGATATGATCAGGCTGCATGAAAACACTGAGTTTAGCCTATAATCATAGATCGCAATGCCCAGATTTTGAGGCTTTTCACTGAAGAAAAACCAAGTGTTCTGGTCAGGAATGCTGCTGATTGACTGTTCGATTCAATACTTAACTAGGAAAGGCCTCTATGGTAAGCAAGATCTCTGCAACGAGGGCAAACGATAATACTCCTAACACGGCCAGAAATATTGGTCTATTGACGAGTAGTAGATCTTTTAACGATTCGGTTAGTTCTCGAGATCGTGTTGATTTTTACAGGTTCAGAGTATCTGCTCGCAGCAGTTTCTCTCTAGCATTAACGGGTTTGCGGGCCAATGCAGATGTGAAGTTGCTCAATGGTGCGCGACAAGTTATCGCAACATCTGAGCTTCCTGGTACAGAAGCAGAAAGCATCAGACGCAATTTGCTGGCTGGCACGTACTATATCCAAGTCCTCCAACGTAGAGGCAACACCAGCTACAGATTGCGGGTTGACGCTGAGTTAACTCCAGTTGCACCTTCTAGGGATCCAGGTTCGACATTTGACACTGCTTTTTCAGTTAATCTCGGAACTGGCCCCAAAGCTTATCGGCAATTTGTTGGTACAAATGACCCAGTAGATACCTATAGTTTTTCCCTGAATAACACCCAAACCTTTGGTGCCACTATCAGTGGGTTAACTGGTCGTGTGCGGCTCTCGCTGTACTACGATGCAAACAACAACGGCAGTGCTGACTTCTCCGAACGCATTACGTCCTCAGATGGCAGTTCTAGCCTCG
>NZ_JACSWB010000273.1 GCF_016888135.1 Leptolyngbya sp. CCY15150 | reverse complement strand
TAGGTTCACTCACCAGCAGTCGTTCCTATAGACAGTTTGTCGGTGTGGTCGATCCGGTTGATACCTATCAGTTCTCGTTAGATGATATTAGTGCTATTGGTGCCAGCATCAGTGGATTAACCGGTCGTGTGCGGCTCTCGCTGTACTACGATGCAAACAACAACGGCAGTGCTGACTTCTCCGAACGCATTACGTCCTCAGATGGCAGTTCTAGCCTCG
>NZ_JACSWB010000272.1 GCF_016888135.1 Leptolyngbya sp. CCY15150 | reverse complement strand
GTGCGTAGGAACGCGGCAGAGGCGTTAGGGAACCTGGGTTCTGATGCGGCAATTGCGGGGCTGCTCAAAGCTCTTGAAGATTCAGACTCATATGTGCTTAGGAACGCGGCAGAGGCGTTAGGGAACCTGGGTTCTGATGCGGCGATCGCTGGCTTACTCAAGGCACTTGAACATTCAGACGAGGACGTGCGTGGGAAGGCAGTCTACGCATTGGGTAACATTTGCAATGAAGCGGCGATCGCTGACTTACTCAAGGCGCTTGAACATTCAGACCAGAACGTTCGTAGGAGCGCAGTGGAGGCATTGGGTAACATCGGTAGTGAAGCGGCGGTTCCCGACTTGCTCAAGGCGCTTGAAGATGCAGACTGGTGGGTTCGTAGGAGCGCAGCAAAGGCATTGGGCAACATCGGCAGTGAAGCGGCGATCGCTGGCTTACTCAAGGTGATTGAAGATGCAGACTGTAAGGTTCGTAGGAGCGCAGTTGAAGCACTGGGTAACATCGGCAGTGAAGCGGCGATCGCTGACTTACTCAAGGCGCTTGAAGATACAGACCAAGACGTTCGCAGGAGCGCAGTTGAAGCACTGGGTAACATCGGCAGTGAAGCGGCGATCGCTGACTTACTCAAGGCGCTTGAACATTCAGATCAGAACGTTCGTAGGAGCGCAGCGAAGGCATTGGGTAACATCAGCAGTGAAGCAGTGATCGCTGGCTTACTCAAGGCACTTGAAGATACAAACCAAGACGTTTGCAGGAGCGCAATTGAAGCACTGGGTAACATTGGCAGTGAAGCAGCTATCCCTGGCTTACTCAAGGTGCTTGAAGATGCAGGCTGGAGGGTTCGTGGGAGCGCAATTGAAGCACTGGGTAACATCGGCAGTGAAGCAGCTATCCCTGACTTACTCAAAGCGCTTGAAGATGAATATGAGGAAGTGCGCTGGATAACAGTGAAGGCATTGGGTAATATCGGCAGTGAAGCAGCTATCCCTGACTTACTCAAAGCACTTGAAGATACAGACTCAAGCGTTCGTGGAAGTGCCGTCGAGGCATTAGGTAACATCGGCAGTGAAGCAGCTATCCCTGACTTACTCAAAGCGCTTGAAGATACAGACAGGCATGTGTACCAGAAAAGTGAAGCAGCTATCCCTGACTTACTCAAGGCGCTTAAATATGCAGACAGATATGTGTGCAAGAAAGTAGTTGAGACATTGGGCAACATTGGCAGTGAAACAGCAATCCCTGGCTTACTCAAGGTGCTTGAACATTCAGATCAGAACGTTCGTAAGAGTGCCGTTGAGGCATTGGGCAACATCGGAAGTGAAGCGGCGATAGCCGGCTTACTCAAGGCGCTTGGAGATATAGACCAAGACGTGCGTGGGAGTGCAGCGAAGGTATTGGGAAAGATCAAATACGATCGCGCTGCCTACCTCCTCCCCAGTTTCCTCACTCTCCTCTCCACCCAATCTAGCAAGGAGGCCTTCAAGGTCATCCAAGGAATCCAAGCCAACTGCAAGTTCTACAACTACGAAATTTGGCAAGCCCATCTAGCAACGCAGAAGGGCAATAACTCCGCCAGCCAAAGTGGCAGTAGTCCTTCCACAATTAACCAATTCCCCAACGCCAGCGAAGTCAAAATCTTTGAAAACGTTCAAAACTATCACGAATCTCCACCCAAAGACCCACCCCCCTAACCCCTACGATCCATCCGCTACAATCAAACCAAACAAACGGAGACCCTCACCATGCAAATCACGATCGCCCTCCCTGACGCCCTTCAGCAAGCCCTAGTCCATCAAGCCGCCCAAAACCAAACCACCCCTGAACAATTGATCATTCAAGTTCTTAAGCAATACCTCCAACCCGCAATCACAACCGCCGACACCGATCAACTCCTCTCCCTCATCGGTACTCTAGAACTCGGTACTACCGACCTCGCGGAAAACCACGACCAATACCTTGGCGAAGCCCTCTACCAAGAACTCCGCAATGCCGAATAATCTCTTCATTGATACCTCTGGCTGGGCGAGCATTTTTATCCCCACCGAAACCCATTATCCAATTGCTGCCGAGCATTTCCGCACTGCGATCGCCAGCCGCACTGAAATTATCACCACCAACTACGTCATCGCCGAACTTGTTGCACTCCTCAATAGCCCCCACCGTCTACCACGCGATCGCATCTTTAACCACATCAATATTGTTCGCCAAAATCCCTACATTACTCGTATCCACATTGATCCATCCACAGACCAAGCCGCTTGGGAACTTTGCCAAAACCGCCCCGACAAACCCTGGTCACTCGTCGATTGCAGTTCCTTCATCATCATGCAGCAACACAACATCCAACAAGCCCTCACCACCGACCATCACTTTGAACAAGCAGGCTTCATTCGACTCTTGAAATAACCACAAAATCCTGAACGTTTTGAACTTAAATCAGAGAATTTCGCCCATGCCAGGAAAATACGACAACGCCTTTCCAAACGCCCAAAAAGTCCAAATCTTTGAGCAAGTTGATACCTACATCGAAAATAATCACTCAACCGAAGCGACCCAACAGCTTACCCAAGTCCTCACAAAACTACGGCAAACATACCCCCATAAACCTGATGCAGAAATCTTTGAAATTCTGCTCCACGGCTTTGCCACCATGCCCCAAAAGAATCCCCAAAACTGGCAGCGCTGGAAAGATAGTTTCAGCATCCTATTTGCAGGTGGAGTTGAAGCTGCCAAAATTTTAATTCCAGTCGCAGGCATCCCAATCGAAGTCGTCAAGCGGCTTTATGAGATCTACAATCGCAATCAAAACCAACTGCCAGGAGCTTAATCGCCCTCCCCAGCACCATCACCTTCCACAAAACACCAACCCAAGGAGTCTAAACCATGCTAACGACCCCCTATCCCCACCTCGAAACTCCAGCCAACCAACCAGCCCATCTCAAACGCCTCCCTCGCATCCGCGTTACCCAAATCGTCATGGACTACCTCACTCACGGCTGGTCTGTTGATGAAATCTGCCACCAACACCCCTCCTTCTCCCCGCCGAAGCCCATGCCGCCATGACCTACTACTTCGATCACCCGGCTGAAATCGAAGCTGAAATCCAACACGAACTTCAACAACTTGAACAAATCCGTCCTTTAAATCAAAGGAATCTGAACCATGAAAGCCATTGAAACTACAGCTACCCTCTCAGAAAATGGGCAACTTACCCTCGATGAGCCACTAACGCTTGGCATTAGCAGCCGAGTTCGCGTGATTGTACTCATCACTGAACCTGAAGATGACCCGGACGATACCCCGATCGCAGAAATCCGCGAAGGCATTTATCGTGGTTGGCAAGATGCCCTAGCCGGACGCACCAAACCCGTATCGCAACTTTGGGACGGCTGAACCGAAATTTGTGAAATCCTTCAACGCGCTGAAGCCGATCGCTCAAAAAAACTAGGGCGGCAAAACTAGCTGGAGAGCCTTCTGCTCCAGGTTAGCTAAATAAGCTGCAGGGGAACGTCGAAAATGCCGTTGTTGAT
>NZ_JACSWB010000271.1 GCF_016888135.1 Leptolyngbya sp. CCY15150 | reverse complement strand
CAAGCCCTAGACATTAAACCCGACTTCCACGAAGCGCTCACCAACAAAGGAGGTGCGCTAATTAACTTAGGACGCTACGAAGAGGCGCTCGTCGCCTGTGACCAAGCCCTAGACATTAAACCCGATTTCCACATGGCGCTCACCAACAAAGGAGGTGCGCTAATTAACTTAGGACGCTACGAAGAGGCGTTCGTTGCCTTTGACCAAGCCCTAGACATTAAACCCGATTTCCACATGGCGCTCGCCAACAAAGGAAGTGCGCTAGGTAACCTAGGACGTTATGAGGAGGCGATCGCCGCCTTTGACCAAGCCCTGCACATTAAACCTGACTACCACTACGCGCTCTACTTCAAAGGAAGTGCGCTAGATGACTTAGGACGCTACGAAGAGGCGATCGCCGCCTTTGACCAAGCCCTAGACATTAAACCCGACTTCCACGGAGCGCTCTTCAACAAAGGGATTGCGCTAGGTAACTTAGGACGCTATGAAGAGGCGATCACCGCCTTTGACCAAGCCCTTGACATTAAATCCGACGACCACAAAATACTCTTCAACAAAGGGAATGCGCTATTTAACCTAGGACATTATGAAGAGTCAATCACAATCTATGATCAAGCCCTAGACATTAAACCCGACTTCCACGAAGCGCTCACCAACAAAGGAGGTGCGCTAATTAACTTAGGACGCTACGAAGAGGCGCTCGTCGCCT
>NZ_JACSWB010000270.1 GCF_016888135.1 Leptolyngbya sp. CCY15150 | reverse complement strand
CAGACGAGAGGAGTTTTCAGGCATTCTGTTAAATTTATCTCAAACATAAGCGAACTCATCCCATACAGCAAAGCCGTGACTGTCAAGCCCATCCACAATGATCGGACACTATGACAATTCATCGATCACGCAAAGTTAACATTTTAAGTATGAGCTACAGATCGCTTTTCGTCTAACCTAATTATTGCTTCTAGAATCCAAAATATGCGTATATCTACTGATAAAATCTCTATGCAAATAAAATTTATACCATCCGAAATCACTCCACTAGAATTGAAACTTCAGTCACCAAGCTAGGAAGGAGGAGGGGATATGCAGCTGCTTTTTTAGTCATCAGTATTTTTGCGTCGGTCTCCCTCTTCCTCATTGGCCTGCTGTAAACTTGAGATGAAGAGCAAGGGTGATTCATCTCAAGGGCGGGTTGTCTGAGTCAACGTAGACCGTGGCTTAACAGGAAGCGATCGCTGCTGGGATACTCTCAAGCGTTGGGTGTACTAACCTCATGCTTATCTGAATGCGCGCGGCGAGATGATGCTAGGATAGCTTTTCGCAGTTCCTCTGCGCCTAGCAAGATCGGTGGACAAGCAAGGAGGATCAGCCATTGCCAGAGGTTTAGAGGCAGGGTAGTAAAGATCTCTCTGAGAAACGGCACATAGATAAACGAGAGTAGGGAAACACACTCTACACCAATGCCAACCCACAGCAGTCGGTTTTTTGTCCAGTTGAGGCGAAAGATTGAGACCCATTCAGATCGACAGGCAAATAAATTACCGACTTGGCAAGCGACAATGATAGCTAACGTAACGGTTGTAGCTTGGCGATAGATAGCAGCGATAGCTGGATCAGCCGTGTGGTTCAAAATCATCGGGGTGACCGTTTGCAGATCGGCTAGAGAATAGCCATAGCTCCACCAAACCATCAAGAACCCTAGCATCGATAAACTTGCTTCGATGATGCCCAAAAAGCCATAGGCTCTGAACAATAGGGAACGATTGAGTAAAAACTCTTGTTTCTTGCGAGGAGGACGAGACATGATACCTGTTTCAGGATCTTCTGCCCCTAGGGCCAGGGCTGGCACCATATCAGTTCCTAAATCCACGGCTAAAATCTGTAAAATAGTCAGTGCCGGTGGAATTTTCAGCACCACCATCGCTAAGAAGGGCGTAATTTCTGGCACATTGGAGGCCAGGATATAGGTCATAAACTTGCGAATGTTCTGATAAATGGCGCGTCCCTGCTCCACAGCGCTGACAATCGTGGCAAAGTTGTCATCCGTCAGCACAATATCGGCTGCTTCCCGAGCCACATCGGTGCCATTCATGCCCATGGCAATGCCAATGTGGGCCGCTCTTAGGGCAGGGGCATCGTTGACACCATCCCCGGTGACGGCCACAATCTCGCCCATATCTTTGTAGGCCTGCACTAAACGCAGCTTATGTTCGGGAGACATGCGTGCAAAGACTAGGGCAGAACGGTATTTTAAAATCTGCCGCAACTGAGCATCAGACAGATGCCCCATGCCGTCGCCAGTCACAACTCGTACCCGATCATGGGGATGATCGTTGTTCCCAACCAGCCCAATCTTGCGGGCGATCGCTTCTGCAGTTAGCCCATAATCTCCCGTCACCATCGTCACCTTGATGCCGGCTTGATGGCACTGGGCGATCGCTCCCTGCACCTCAGGGCGAGGTGGGTCAAACATGGCAACTAATCCGATAAAGATAAGATCTTGCTCTAGCTCTTGGGCGCGCAGGGTAAGACATGAATCATCGCCGCGCCGGGCTGCCAGCCCCAACACTCGAAATCCTTGCCGTGCCAGCCCATCGTTGGCAGCAATCACTTCATCTTCATCGAGCGCTTCAATGCTACCATTCCGCACCATCCAATGACAGTGACGCAGCACCTCTAGGGGAGCGCCTTTGGTGATGGCAAGATAAGGTTCTGCCGCTGTCCAAAGATCCGATGAGCGCCAGTCTAGCACCACGGTCATCATGCGTCGTCGAGAATCAAAGGGAACCTCTCGCAGTCTAGGAAACTGTTCCTGCAATGCATGTAGGTTCAAGCCTGCCTTAGCTGCTGCGACTAATAAGGCTGCTTCGGTTGGATCTCCAATTTCTTGCCAACGGCTGGGAGAGGGATGAATGAGTCGGGCGTTGGAACAAAGGGCTGCACCGATTAGTAGCAGACGAACTTTCCACGCAGCGGCAAAATCAGCCGGCATTTGCACCTTACCTAGGGTGGGGTCGTAGCCTGCTCCGGTGACGTCAATTAAATGAGGAGAAACGCTATCTTCTAGGTGTGGTTCATCAGACATATCTTGAGGTTGCCAAGGAATCCAAAGATGACGCACGGTCATTTCATTTTTGGTTAACGTACCGGTTTTATCCGTGCAGATCACAGATGTGGCGCTGAGGGTTTCAACGGCAGACAGTCGCCGTACCAAGGCATTTTGCTTAGCCATGCGCTGTACGCCTAAGGCTAAGGCTAAGGTAACGGTCGGCAAAAGTCCTTCCGGCACATTAGCTACAATAATACCAATGGCAAAGATAAAGCTCTCCGTCACGTTCATGCCAATGAGCAAATAGCTGAATAAAAAGACGGTAACCCCCATACTGATCGCGATCGCCGTAATAATCCGCACAATTCGCGCGACCTGACGTTCTAAAGTACTGGGTTCTCGCTTAATAACAGTGGTGAGGTGAGCAACTTGGCCAAACTCGGTTTGAGAACCCGTGGCATAAACAACGGCTACAGCTCGTCCAGCCGCCACGGTTGCCCCTGCCAACACCATGTTGGCAATTTCTGCAGGATTCACCCGTTCCTGAAGGGGATGCTCTCCTGCTCGGGGAAGGGGTTTTCCTGCCCGCACCGAGACTGCCTCCCGCATTCTGACAGGGTAGGCATTGCGGGCAACAGGCAGCGATTCTCCAGTCAACACGGAGACATCGACATATAGGCTTTCGGCAGAAACTAGACGGGCATCTGCGGAAATGCGATCGCCTTCCTCCAATTGCATGACATCTCCTCGCACCAACTCCTTAGCTGGAATCTGCTGCAATGTGCCATCTCGGTAAACATTGACCTGCATGGGCAAGACTTTTTTCAGGGCCGCCAGCGCCCGCTCGGCCTGAAACTCTTGCCAAAAGCTGAACATAGCGTTGATGATGATGACGGCCCAGATAGCCCATCCCAAGGCCGGGGTATGAGATACGAAAGCCAGAATTCCCGCTACCCACAGCAACAGGGCCATAAAATGGGTGAGCTGATCCGTAAACCGCAGCCAGAGCGGACGCTGGGCTGGGGCTGGAAGTTCATTGACGCCAAAGTTCTTCAATCGTTCAGCGGCTTCATACTCAGATAGCCCCTGGCTGCTTGTTCCCAGGGATTCGTACACTGCTTCAGCGGTCAATGTCCAAACAGGCTGATGGAGTGATGCCATGTTCCCTTGATCCTGCTATTGATGCGATACCTACTGTTGTCGCACATCCTGAGAACCTAGTGACTGAGCCGACATGTTTCTTATGATAGTCCGTGGCACCGTTGCGAACCAGGTCAATTCTTACTTGGCTTTGATGCCGGCCCTCGAAGATTTCAGGTAAAAAATACTTATGGCATGAATATTTTGGTCATGTATGGGCTGTTGAGCAGTTACGAGCAGGTTCATCTACGCCCAGGTTATAGAGTCACCAGACTTTTCGGAGGTCTAGAATTTCCGATAGCGTTCCTCATCTAGCGATGGAGTACGGCTGAGGGTTACTGAATACCGCAAGCGATCGCCTCGGGATGGAGCAGCACCACACACAATAGGGCGATCGCCCTGGGTATAGGCGGTGTAGCGATAGGTAAGTAAGGGGCTGCCCAAGGGCATGTCTAGATACTGACTGAGTTCAGCATTAGCGTGGCTACTTTCAAACGTCGCTTCTATACGTTCGATCACGATGCCATGCTGTTCTAGAGTGGGGAAGGTCATCTGCTGCTGAAGCTCTTCCGAATAACGTTCACCCAGATCAGGTAAGATATAGCTAGTATCTACCGCCGCCGGACTTTGGTTAATCAACAGGATTTTGATTTGTCGATAGACCTGTGGGTTCGGTTGCCGCAAATGTAGACATTGACTCACCTCATCCGGAGCCGGGATCAGGTCAAAGGAAAGATTATGAATCGAACTGGTCACCCCTTGGCGGGCCAGATCTTCCTCAAAAAATACCAGAGGATTCGATAGCCGATAGGCAACCTTATGCTGTTCTTTCACAAAGACCCCACGGCCGCGCTGAGCCTCCACCAGTCCTTGACTGGCTAAGTTAGCGATCGCCCGGCGAATGGTAATCCGGCTCACCTCAAAGCGCAGCATCAGTTGATATTCACTGGGCAGTTGTTCGCCCGCTGCATAGGTACCGTCTTCTATTTCCGCCAGCAATGTCTCAGAAATCGCTAGATGTAACGGTCGGGGCGACGATGCTGGGGCTGCTTGGGTCATGGACTTTTGATCAACAGGTATGTTGCCTCCCCATTCTGCCATAGGGCTGCCTTCCTCAAGACAACCTTGACTGAGACCCCACCTATCCTAGGGAGATCGGTACATCCCTGGGGCTGAGGGCATCTGCACAATAGTCTGCGAGAAAGGGGGAGCGATCGCCCGTGTTGCTCCATAGGATAGGAAAGAAAGACTCGTCCATGCGGGTATCGCCTACCCGTTTATAGCGACCATAGATATAGCCAGCGGGATTGGTGGGATGGAAGGCTGCATGGGCGGGAATGGTGTGTAAACCAATGCTGTGGAAGGTGCGATCGGTGCGGGTGGTGGGAGCTAGGCCGTGCCAGGTACGTCCATGGTGGAAACCACAGCCCCCTGCCGGTACATTAACCACCACCAGTTCCGGCTCTGGCACCCCGGCCTGCTCCGCGGCCTGCAGCATGGCCCAGCGGTAGTCTTTGGTGGGCGCATGGAATTCACCGGCCACGTCCACCAAGGGCCATTTGTGGGAACCCCGAGCATAGACCAGGGTGCCATCGGCCAAGCTGGCATCTTGCAGGGCAATCCAGCAGGTCATCATGTGGGGCGGCGTTAGGTAGTCAATGTAGGCTCCATCTTGGTGCATAGCGACAGCCTTAGCGCTGGGTGGCTTAATCCACATGCTGTCTTGCCCAATGCGGGCCCCATCCCAACCGGCCAGGGTGGCCGTGAGCCGTCCTAGTTCTGCAGATAAGACTAGGCTAGCAATGGTGCGATCGCACTTCCAGGCATTGCAGATTTCTCGGGTCACGTCAGGTAAGCTCAATCCTTGACGCCAATACCATTCGTCAGGATAGATACCGGTTTCAAATTCGCCGTAGAACAAACGCTCCATGCGGTCAATCAAGCGATCGGGCAGATCAGGAGGCAGCAGATTTTCGACGATCAAGAAACCATCGTCCTGAAATTGCTGAATCTGGCTCTCGGTAAGCTGAATCGGTTGGTAGGTCATAGGGGTTTCTCAGACGCACAGCTCCACGATCCCGGTCACGATCCTAGGTACCTGGGATTGACCGGATTGGAAGTTGTTATAACAAGTCTAGTTCCCTACATGATGTGTCTCACACTACGATTTGCCGTGGGATCTGTCATCGTGTCCGGAAAATTGTTAGCGCACCGAGACATCTGCCGCGATGCGGCATGGTTGAGGGAGCGATCGCCCGAGATGATGCTGTGCAAGTCAGCCTAGAAAAGGCAGGTCTTCCTCACCCTAGTCTTCCAACCCATCGGGATCGCCCTGCCTACCTTGATTCAGAGAGCAGCAACAGCAGGAAATCCCAGACGGGATCGCCCAACCCTAGGGATAAATCACCGGATAATCTTCCACATCCAGGGCAACGCCGTCACAGTCGCTTTTGGCGCGAAATTCTACCAGTTCAAAGCTCGATCCCTGCCATTGATAGTTGGCATAGGAGCCACAGTCTCCTGCACCGCGATACTTGGTGAACAGCGTTAACTGTTGCTGGGCAGGATCGTAGGTGGGAAGACCTGCGAGGGGCTGGGTTTGAACCGATTGCCAAGCACCCTCCCCATCTTCATAGAATACTTGGAACGACAGAGGAGCGATCGCTTCTGTCCCAGGTTCATACAGCCAATATTCATAGCTGCCTTGGTAGGCGGCCATAAAGCACAGCACTTCTACAAGATACTGCTCGCTGTTCAAAGCATAGATTTGCGACTGTTCCCGCGCCACCTCTTCATCGAGGAAATCTGTGCAGACCCCTAGGTCGGCGTTGTCGAACAGCATCGACGGCACCTCGGTCACCGCTGGTGGGGGAGCGGCTGGGCTGGGTGCGGCTGGACTAGAAGCAGGAGCCGGGCGATCGCTTTCAGCATCGCTTTCAGTAGGGCGATCGCTCACGGGGGCAGCAGGAGAACTCACGGGTTCCATGGCCGTAATCAGCCATACCGACTCCGACTCTTCACAGGCCGGATCACCTTGGCAAGATGCGGCAATAATCGAGGTAGATTCGTAGGTAAGCTGCACAGATTGACCCAGGAGATCGGTGCGATCGCAGAGTTCGAAGCTAGCAAACTGCTCAGTCTCCACGCCATCCGGGTCAGTTACCGTGGCATAGCAAGCGCGATCGCCCGCCGTGAACTGCTGTAGGGTGGCCACGGGGGGATAGTCTAGGGGATTGAGGGCATTAGGCACATCCGATTGGGTTTCTGTTGGCGTGCTGGTCTCTGCATCCACGGCGGTCGTCCCATCATTAGCCGTCTGACAGCCCGCCAACAGCCCAACGCACACAAACGCTAATCCCCACATGAGTCGGGATGGTCGGACAGTAGGTAACATGCGATCGCTCCTGTTTGATACTAGTAACGCCATGATATCCACCTAGCCATCATTCTCTACCGATAGACAGGATAGATAAAAGATTTGAACAAGGGATAGCGTCCACGAGTAGGGGTTCAGGAAAGGGCTCCCAAAACCAATAGCCGCAGGCTGAGGTTATCCCCAGCCCACGGACATCATCCATTCAACGAGATCTATGCAACAAGACGTTTGATATGAGCCGTTTCCGCAATCCCCACCAAGCGATCGCTGACGGGCGGAGCTGAAGAACTCACGAGTTCTATGGACGTAATCAGCCATACCAACTCCGACTCTTCACAGGCTGGGTCACCTTGACAGGATGCCGCCATGATCGGGGTAGATTCGTAGGTAAGCTGCACGGATTGACCAATGAGATCGGTGCGATCGCAGAGTTCAAAGCTGGCAAATTGCTCAGTCTCCACGCCATCCGGGTCAGTTACCGTGGCATAGCAAGCGCGATCGCCCGCCGTGAACTGCTGTAGGGTGGCTACGGGGGGATAGTCTAGCGGATTGAGGGCCTCAGGTGCCTCAGGTGCCTCAGGGGCCTCAGACGCATCAGGTGTATCAGGTGCCTCAGGTGCATCGGCTGAACTTTCTGCTGGCGCGCTGGGAGCGGAGTCCACGGCGGTTGTGCCATCATTAGCCCCCTGGCAGCCGGCCAACAGACCAATGAACACAAACGCTAATCCCCAGATGAATCGGGATGGTCGGACAGTCGGTAACATGCGATCGCTCCTGTTTGATCCTAGTACCGCCATGATATCCACCCTACTATCACTTTCCACAACTAGCAGTACAAATCGTTGACTTGCACTAGTGATGGCCATCATCTATGGGCGGAGGATGCACGCAAAGGTTCATAACGCTAATAGCCGTGGGCTGAGATCATCCCCAACCCACGAACTGATGACCATCTATGCAACGAGATCTATGCAGCGAGGTGTTAGAGATTAGCCGTTTCCGCAATCCCCACCAAACGAGCACTCAACTCCCACATCCGCTTACCCTTTTCATCATCCCGTGCCTGGGGCGACACCCGCTGGGCAAAGGACTTACGCCCTTTCTTCTGGCGGTTGCCCCAGCTCCAGTACATGCCAGACTGGTTGTAGTCCGGATCGGCAACCACATCCGCCACCCGTTCACCAGACAGTTCCTGAGATACGTAGCCGCCGGTGATATATTTCTGGAACAGCGGGAATAGCTTTTGGAAGAGAGGGTAGTGGTTGCGGAACAGGGGCGTCTCGGCCACACAGCCCGGATAGAGGGAACTAAAGACAAGGCCTGTGGATTCGTGGAAGCGACGATGCAGCTCTCGCATGGTCAAAACGTTGCACACCTTGCTGTCTTTATAGGCTTTGACCGGCTCAAAGGCCTTGCCATCTGCCATGGAAATCGGATCCTTGAACCCTTTCTCAAAGCCTTCGAAGTTGCCGAGGTTGGGCTGCGGCGGAATCTTGCCGCCCAGTTCATCGGGGTTGTGGGTCACGGTTCCCAAAATCACCAAACGCTTCTCCGCAGCGGGCGATCGCTGCAGGTCGTCCAGCATCAGGTTACAGAGCAGAAAATGCCCCAGATGATTGGTGGTCATCGTCAGCTCATAACCCTCGGGCGATCGCAGCGGTTCTTTGATCAGCGGCATGTAGATAGCGGCATTACACACCAGCGCTTCTAGGGTCTTGCCGCTAGCGCGAAAATCATCCACAAACTTACGCACGCTGTCGAGGCTGCCCAAGTCGATATGCATGAGGGTGTAGCTATCGGCAGACATCCCGACCTCTTCCGCTGCCGCCTTCGCTTTTTCCAGGTTGCGGCAAGCCATGACGACGTGCCACCCACGCTTAGCTAGGGCTTTTGCAGAGTACAGCCCTACTCCTGACGAGGCACCCGTAATAATTACCGTTGATGTCATCTCTCACTCCATCCTAACTAGACACGATTCACTGTCATGGACTGCCTTCAGGATCTCACACTCTATCCCCTGGATGTTTTAAGTCCTGTAGTCTTGTTAAGTTTCGTAGTATATAGAAAAGAATCGTGACGTTTTTGGCGGCTTGAATGATGGTCATAGAGATTTGGCTATCCTAGGATTTTCCCATTTCTTTAAAGATTGCTGCCCCAAACCACCGGCTTTCATGGGTCATGATGGAAGCACGACCACACTATGAACCTTGAAGGATAGATCTATGGAATCTGGTGAACTGTTTACGCTGATTTTGCTCCTCAGCCCAGGGCTGTTGCTGTCCATTTTTGTGATGGGATTCTTTTCGATCGGCGGTTAAACCACGGCGCTGCAGAGGGCGATCGCTCTTGGACATCCCAGAAGCTACCTGGACAAGGTTACTGAGAGAAGCACTGCTCAATTTGAAGCAGTATGGAGCGATCGCAAAAACACTTGACATTACTTTATGACCGGCGCGTCATGCTGGCCAGGAAAGTAGCCTATGATCCTCAAAGGGAATAAGCATGACATAGCCTATCAACGCCGCTTCAGGCACTGGATCTGCTAGTCGAGTGTTGTTATCGCATCACGCATGAGCGGCATTATTCGCAGTGTGGCGAGGAGTCAGCACCGCGTACAGAGAACAAAGGAACATTCATATGATCGCATCCGTATCGTCTTCCAACCGACCGACCCTCAGCGATACTCGGTCAGGTCTGCCGAATATTTGTGGTTGGGAAGCTGATATTTCGTCAGTTGTGCAGCACAATGACCCAGTTTTTTTACCCGACACCACAATTCGCTTGGAAGATGTGACGGCAGCGTTTGCCTGCGCGTTGCATATGCACCAACCCACTATCCCGGCCGGGGCCCATGGCGAACTTATCTGCAATTTGCAGCATATGTTTGAGCATCCCCATGATGGAGATAATCATAATGCGGGAGTCTTTGCCTGGTGCTATGGACGCATGGGTGAATTTATTCCTAACTTAGTCAACGATGGCTATAATCCACGTATTATGCTGGATTATTCTGGCAATCTCCTCTGGGGTCTGCGCCAGATGGGTCGCGATGATGTATTGGATCATCTCAAGAAGATAACGTGCGATCGCCACTATCAACCCTATGTGGAATGGCTAGGCACCATGTGGAGCCATGCGGTGGTGCCTTCAACGCCCATCCCAGACATCAAGCTCCAGATTCAGGCTTGGCAACATTATTTTGCATCCCTCTTTGGCTACGATGCCCTGCGGCGCGTGAAGGGCTTTTCGCCTCCAGAAATGCATTTACCCAACCATCCCGATACGCTCTATGAATACATTAAAGCGCTGAAGGATTGTGGCTATCAGTGGTTGATGGTGCAGGAGCATTCGGTGGAACGGCTGGATGGTTCGGGGGTATGGCATGATGATAAATATCTGCCCAACCGTTTGGTAGCGCGTAATTCTAAGGGTGAGACGATCAGCATTACGGCGCTGATTAAAACCCAAGGCTCGGATACAAAACTGGTGGCGCAAATGCAGCCCTACCATGAAGCCAAGGGTCGCGGTCGGCAGCAGCTAGGCGATCGCTCCGTTCCTTGCTGTGTCACGCAGATCGCCGATGGGGAAAATGGTGGCGTCATGATGAATGAGTTTCCTCGGGGCTTCAATCCAGTGTGGTCTGAGCTCAAGGATCATGGACGCGGTGTTGAGGGCGTTGTGGGTCTGAATGGTACAGAATATCTGGAACTGCTGGCGGCGGCTGGGGTAACGCCGGAGGATTATCCGGTTTGCCAAGCGGTGCATCAACATAAGATTTGGCAACGGGTAGATCCTGACCATGCCACGTCAGACGCGGTGGAACAAGCGATTCAAGATCTCAAGTCCAATGATCATCAGTTCAGCATGGACGGTGCATCCTGGACGAATGATTTGAGCTGGGTGCAGGGCTATGAAAATGTGTTGGGGCCTATGAACCAACTGAGTGCGCTTTTCCACCAAAAATACGATCGCTTGGTTCAAGAAGATCCCTTAATCACCCGCAGTGCTGACTATCAAGAAGCGTTGCTCTATGTGATGTTGGTGGAAACAAGCTGCTTCCGATATTGGGGGCAAGGCACTTGGACGGACTATGCCCGTGAGCTATACAGTCGGGGTGAGGCAGCTCTGAAGCGTTGACCGACACGTTCACAGCAGATGGTTGAAACTAGGGCTACTCCAAGAGTTCAGACAGAACCCGTTTAGGCGGGTTTTGTCTAGGAGCAGCTTCTAGCCGCCATGGTTGCAGGATACCTCAGAGAACTCTTATTCTGGTATGAGGATGCTGCCCGAAGATACTCGATTTATGGTGATGGTGTGACTTCTGCTTCTGATACCCTCACGCTCCGTCGCTACAAGCGCCGCAATCAGGCTTATCGAGAACACCTGCCGGACGGGGTGGAGCTCATCATGATGCGGATTCCGGCGGGGGAGTTCATGATGGGCGCGCCGGAGGGTGAACCGGATAGTCATGATGATGAGCGACCGCAGCATCGGGTGCAGGTGGCGGAGTTTTGTATGGGGCAAACGCCGGTGACCCAGGCCCAGTGGCAAGCGGTGGTGGAAACTAGTGAACCGATTAATCATGAACTAAAACCAGATCCCGCAAAATTTAAGGGCGATCGGCGACCAGTGGAGCGAGTGAGTTGGGAGGATGCTCAAGAATTTTGTCAGCGGTTATCGAAATTATCGAAGAAAGACTATCGATTACCTAGTGAGGCAGAGTGGGAATATGCCTGTCGGGCAGATACGGAAACCGCCTATCACTTTGGCCCGATGCTGACCAAGGAGGTGGCTAATTATGGTCGATCAGTGGGAGAAACAACCGATGTAAGAACCTATCCGGCCAATCGCTGGGGGCTGTACGATATGCATGGAAATGTAGATGAGTGGTGCGAGGATGATTGGCACGAGAATTACGAGGGCGCACCGGAGGACGGCAGTGCACGGACAAGTAAGGATAAAGATAAGCTAAGTAAGCTGCTGCGGGGTGGTTCGTGGATCGACGGCCGTAGGTATTGCCGTTCTGCTTTTCGCGGCTACAGCTCGCGTGACTCCCGCAACGACTTCTTCGGTTTTCGGGTCTGTTGCGTTTTGCCGAGTATTCTTCTTAGCTCTTAGTCCCTTAGCCCTTAGCGCTTTATCTTTCTTGGCCCTTTCTCCTTCGCCGTGAGGCGATCGCTTTTTTTCTAGGGCGGCAAAACTAGCTGGAGAAAGAGGAGACAATTGGCTAGGCTAGGCACAGAGGCGAGAACAGGGTGAGGCAATCAAGATGGTC
>NZ_JACSWB010000269.1 GCF_016888135.1 Leptolyngbya sp. CCY15150 | reverse complement strand
CAGTGCTGTATGAGGCACAAGGGCACTATGGTGAAGCCGAACTCCTCTACCTACAAGCCCTAGAGATTTCCCGGGAGCAGTTGGGCGATCGCCATCCTTCTGTGGCCAACAGCCTCAACAACCTGGCTGGGCTGCATCAGAATCAAGGAAGGATCGATACAGCACTAGCTTATCTCCAACAAGGATTAGACATTCAAGAAGCCAACCTCAGCCTGAATCTTGCCATTGGTTCTGAAGATAGCAAACAGGCCTACATGTCCACTATTTCAGGCACAACAAATGGAGCCCTATCTCTCCATTTCCAAGATGCACCCGACAACCGAGATGCGGCTCACCTGGCCTTCACCACCCTCCTGCGCCGCAAAGGGCGGATCCTCGATGCACTCACCGACACCCAGCAACGCCTGCGGCAAAACCTCAGCCCCGACATTGCCCTGGTTCTCGATGACTATGCCCTCGCCCAAAGTCAGCTTGCCGCCCTGCTCTACCGGGGCTTGGGCGCACAAGACCCCGCCGACTATCGCCGCCAGGTTGATGGCTTGCGGCAAACGGTCAATCGTCTCGAAAATGACCTCTCTCGCCGCAGTGCCGAGTTTCGAGTGGAAACAGAGCCGGTCGAGATCGCTGCCGTCCAGGCCCTGCTGCCCACCAATTCAGCCCTAGTAGAAATTGTGCAGTATTTCCCATTTGACGCGGCTGCCAGCCGGTCAGACCAATGGGGCGCTCCCCGCTATGCAGCCTATGTGCTGCACCCCACGGGAGACTTGCAATGGGTGGAGTTGGGGGATGCCGCCACCCTTGATGCCGCCGCCTTGGATTTCCTCAACGCCGTGCGCAATCCAGCATCGGGCACCACAGCCCGCACCACCGGACGTGCCCTCGATGCCCTGGTGATGGAGCCGCTGCGTCCACTCCTGGGCAATGCCACCCACCTGCTGCTCTCCCCCGACAGCCAGCTCAACCTCGTGCCTTTCGCGGCCCTAGTCGATGAGCAAGACCAATTTTTGGTTGAATCCTATACCCTCACCCACCTCACGACTGGCCGCGACCTGCTGCGCTTGCAGGTGACCGCATCTAGTCAGCAGCCCCCCATCGTGTTTGCCAACCCCGACTATGACCGCGCTGATGGAGCCGGAGCGGCCTTGGTGGCCAGCGCTACGCGGGGTGAGTTGCAGCGATCGGGGGATATGGGCAGCTTGCAGTTTGGCCCCCTGCCTGGCACCCAGCTAGAGGTAGATGCGATCGCCCCTCTGCTCAACAACCCCGTTATCCTCACCGACGCCGACGCCAGCGAAGCGGCGCTGAAGCAAGTCCAAGGGCCCAGCATCCTCCACATCGCCACCCACGGCTTTTTCCTCGAAGATGTCGAGGCCGTGCCCCCTCCAGACGACACCCGCTCCGCCACCATCATCCCCACCTTCACCGGTGATGGCTCAGCCCTACGTCCGCCAGTTGTAAGCCGCGAAAATCCCCTCCTCCGCTCTGGCTTAGCCTTCGCCGGGTTCAACATCAGGGCGAGCGCCGGGGAAGACGGCGTGCTCACGGCTCTAGAGGCCGCCGGGCTGCGTCTGCGGGGCACTCGCCTCGTGGTAATGAGCGCCTGCGAAACGGGAGTGGGAGCTGTGGCGACGGGGGAAGGCGTGTATGGCCTGCGGCGCGCCCTTGTGATGGCGGGAGCGGAAAGTCAGCTCATGAGCTTGTGGAAAGTTGATGACTACGCCACTGCTGAGCTTATGCAGCTCTACTACGATCGCATCCTCAACGGCGACGATCGCAGTGAGTCCCTACGACAGGTGCAGCTAGACCTACTAACTGCACCGACCTATGCCCATCCCTACTACTGGTCTTCCTTTCTCTTCTCCGGCGATTGGCGTCCGTTGGATGGCGCTTCACAGCCTGCGCAACTCTAATCCCATGGATTCATCTACATCATCATCTAGCCCTCACATTTCTTATTCACCCTTATTCTTACTAACCTCCCATGACTAGACTCAAACGTCGTCACTTTTTGCAAGCTGCTGGCTCCACCCTGGCCGCCATGGGCCTCAGTCAACTAGATTTTCTTACCCAAGCGAATCAGTATGGTCGAGTCTTGGCCCAGGGAACGCCCCGTAAGCTGGCTTTACTCGTGGGCATTAATAACTACACCACAGCGAATCCGTTGCGCGGTTGTTTGACCGATGTTGAACTCCAACGAGAACTGCTGATCCATCGATTTGGCTTCAATCCCAGCGATATCGTATCCGTGTGGGACAATGCCAGCACCAACGACCTCAAGCCTAGCCGCGAAAATATTCTACGAGCATTTCAGGAGCACCTGATCGCCCAGGCTAAACCCGGAGACGTGGTGGTATTTCACTTTTCGGGCCATGGGTCACGGGTGATCGACCCTAGCCCCCTCGATACCGAAGAATGCCGCCAAGACGATAATTGTCATCTCAACGGCACCTTGGTACCCAACGACCCGGTAACGTTGCGCAGCGATGGAGAAACGTCGGTGGTGGCAGATATTATGGGGCGATCGCTCTTTTTGCTCACCAATGCCATCCAAACCGACAACGTCACGATGGTGTTAGATAGCTGCTATTCCGGCGCAGGCACCAGGGGCAACACCGTTGTCCGAGCCATTCCTCGACTCACTCACGGGTCGTCCACGGTTAGCGAAGCAGAACTTGATATGCAGATGCGACTCCTGGCTGATGCCGATATCAGCCCCGAGGACTTTGAAGTCCGCCGTCAGCTCGGCATTGCCAATGGTATGGCCATCGGTTCCGCCCGCCGCGAACAGCTCGCCCTCGACTATTTCTTTGAAGGATTCCATGCCGGTGCCTTTACTTACCTCCTTACCCGCTACCTGTGGCAGCTTTCCCGCAGCGAAACCGCCGAAACTACCTTTGTCAACCTAGCCCGCAGTACCCGCGCCTTGGCCGAGCGGCAGGCCCATCCCCAAGAGCCGATCATTGAGTTTAAGCCCGGCTCCGCCAACCAAGCCCAGCCGCTCTATTTCATGAACCCCAGCAGCCCCACCGCTGAAGCCGTGATTACCAATATCACAGGAGACCAAATCGCCTTTTGGCTTGGGGGCGTCTCCGTGCAAAACATCACCGCCCTCAATACGGTCTTCACCGTCTTGGGGGCCGATGGGCAGGTTTTGACCCGATCTGACGGCACCCCCATTGAGATTCAGCAGAGTGATCGTTCTGGTCTTGAAGGCATCGGCACCGTGGTCGAAGCGGGCGACCTCCCACAGCTAGAAGAGGGCCAGCTTCTGCGGGAACGAGTCGTAGGCATTCCCGCCAACCCAGTTCTACGCATTGGGCTAGACGATTCCCTCGAAGATGACATGGACTCAACCCGCACGGCGCTAGAAACAGCTCTGATGGCGGGCAACGTCAACCGCATTGAAGTCCTTCCCGTTGACCCAACAGGCTCTACCACCCTCGATTACATTTTGGGACGCATGACCGAAACCTATGCCGAGCAGCTCCGCGACGCTGGTGAAACCAATCTACCGCCCCTAGGCAGCATTGGCTTATTTACACCATCATTATCTCCCTTAACGCATCTTTTTGGTCGGGTTAATGAAACAGGGGTTGCTGCGGTCAACCGTCTGCGCTCCCAGTTTCGGCTGTTGCTGGTGAGCCAAGTCCTAGACGGCATTGCCAGCACCCATTCCGATTTACAGATTAGCGGCGAAGTCTTCACGTCCAGTGGTGTGGGCACACCCGTGCCCATCTCCAGTCGTTCTGGGTTAGGCAACACCAATCCCAGGGTAACCACCACACCCATGCCATTTCGGGCCGGGGAAGATATCTTAATTCGCCTCGATAACCAAGAAAACCGGGAAATGTATCTAAGCTGCTTAGCAATTGACAGCTTGGGTAACTTTATCACCCTATATCCCGCCGACTGGGAAGCCCCAGAGGAGGCTGCCCGCATTAATCGAAATGACAGCCTGACAGTCCCCCGTCCCCAGGATGATTTGCGGTTTGCCGTCAGCGGCTCTGGTCATATTCAACTAGTGACGCTGGTCAGTACGTCGCCCTTGCGTAACGTATTGCGCGGGCTGGAAGCCATGGCCCGCAGTCGAGGCGTTCAGCGTAGTTTTATCCAGCTTGAGAACGATGAGCCTCTCACGGTAATTGAAGGGCTGCTCGGAGACATCGATAACTTATCTAGAGATCGAGGGTCGGGGGATGCGACAATTACAACCGTCACAGGTAGTACTCAACGGGCTTTAGACACAGATGTACTAGCTGCATTTTCAACCATGATCGAAATTCGTGGGTAAATTACCAGATTGATATCGGATAGTAGGGGGCGATCGCTTTTTCCAAGTCACATAGTACGGGAGAGGGCGATCGCCCTCAGGTGATTAACTTGGTTGATGAAAAACAATTTTTGGCCTTGACGTTCAAAATTGCCCGTGCTTTGATTAAGGTATGCAGACGAATATCAATGTCTAGATGTTCGTCTCATGCGCACTATCTCCATTCCTCAGATTGATGCATGTCCAGCGCTCTGGCTCAGCGATTATCTGAAGGTGGGATATCCATAGTAGGTAGTCACTGGTTCAGTATGTTAGACATGCGCCAGTGTGAGGCTTGAAGATGGTGTGCTTGAGACGTTGATCAGCAGACAAAAAGAGTTCTAGTCCCTTTTGAGTAAGGGTCTGATCGCTCATCCTTGGTATTCCTATGCTACCTAATGTTTAGCAAAGGAAAGTCTCCCATGACTTCTAAGCAAAAAAGAGCTAAGAAAGCTCGGTTGATTGATGAATTCGGTTCATGTTGGTGGTGGTGTAGACGTTGCTTGCCCGCAAAACAATTAACGCTTGATCATCTAAAGCCGAAAAGTCGAGGCGGTTCAAATTCTTTGGAGAATCTGCGACTGGCTTGTTCTCGCTGCAACCACTCCCGTGGGGATAGCCTTTATCCACCTCAAGTCCCTTCACATCCCAGCAAATCTTAGTCACTCGGCAGGTGAAATAAATGCATAAGCTTTTGATGTTTAACGACGAAAAACTTCTACGCCGGGCGCTCACTCATCGTTCGTATTCTAACGAGAATTCTGACGCAGATGGAGATAATGAGCGCCTAGAATTTCTCGGTGATGCCATTCTCAACTTTATCAGCGGTGAGTATCTCTACCAGGTTTATCCTGAGATGGGAGAAGATGAGATGACCCGACGACGGTCGGCCCTAGTTGATGAAAAGCAGCTTGCTAGATTTGCCATTGAAGTTGGCTTAGATTTTAGAATGCGATTAGGGCAAGGAGCTATTCGTGATGGTGGTTACCAAAATACAAATCTTCTAAGCAGTACGTTTGAGGCAGTGGTTGGGGCTTATTACCTGGATCATCAGCGAGATATTGAGGTGCTGCGTCCCCTCGTTGAAGAACTTTTTACGTCTGTGCCCAAAGAGATGATGACCATTCGTTCGACGATAGATTCCAAAAATAAGTTTCAGGAGTTTATGCAAAAAAATGGAGCGCATACACCGCCCAACTATGTTACAGAAAAATTGGGCGGTGCTGATCATGCTCCTGAATTTATCTCTCAAGTTTATGTTGAAGGAAAGCTTTGTGGTACAGGCAAAGGTCGTAGTAAAAAAGATGCTGAGAAAAAGGCTGCTGAAGATGGTTTAGCTAAATTGAGGAAGCGAGGACTGCTGGATTGAGGCGATCGCTGACGTTGTTGCTGTAGCTGATGAGCTAACGTCTTTAACTTGGCCCCTACCCTGTGGTTCCTGAGATTGGGATAGACCATCGTTTGTCTGAAGTCGGATAGGGGCTGAGAAAGATCTCATGAAGCTGTTATGCTGGTTGACTGACAAAAGTGTTGAGGGAGGGAGGTTCAGCCCTTGGTAGAAGGGCGTTTCCGGTTTATTGTGAAAGTTACCACACAACCACATAAACCGATGAGAACCTCCCGCTTACATCA
>NZ_JACSWB010000268.1 GCF_016888135.1 Leptolyngbya sp. CCY15150 | reverse complement strand
GAAAAAAGAGTTAAAAAAGCGAGTGCGTGACATCCGCAAGTTGGAACGAGAGACGAGTAAGGGAGTCGATGATGGGATCAAAGAGGTGGTTGAAGGATACTGCCACGCGGTTCGTGCTGCGCTCACTGATGATGGATATCCCCCGTTGGATGCTTCGGGGTTAACCTTACAGCAACGTCTGAGTGCAATCGAGCACAGCTTAGAACGGGTGGATAAAAAAGGGGATTAGTGAAGCCCTTAAACCACCTAAAACAGACTATATCGAAGGCATTGGCGCAAACCAGACCCCTGTTTGAACCCGTTGCTATCGCCTTTGATTGGGTGCATCAAGCCGCTACCCTTCTAGACAATGACCTGAATTTGAATGGGCACCAAGTACGTCAGAGGTTTGAGCAATTACTGCAAACGATGGAAACCCGCAAAGAGCAGACCACCCGTTTAGCCTCTGGTATCGAGCACTTTTTGAAAGTGACCCGCAGTTATGCACCCGGATTGTTTCATTGTTATGACATTGAAGACTTACCCAGGACGAATAACGACTTAGAGCAACTATTTGGTCGGTGGCGGCACCACCAGCGTCGTTGTACCGGACGCAAGGTTGCCCCAGCCTCGGTGATGGTGCGAGGCTCGGTTCAGATTGTTGCTGCTATCGCCACTCAAAGTCGTTTGTTTACCCCTGCCGACTTAGCTACGGTTTCCGTCACAGATTGGCAAGATGTTCGAGCTAACCTCAAAGCTTGCCAAAACAAGCGCAATCAACAACGGCATTTTCGACGTTCCCCTGCAGCTTATTTAGCTAACCTGGAGCAGAA
>NZ_JACSWB010000267.1 GCF_016888135.1 Leptolyngbya sp. CCY15150 | reverse complement strand
CGCTCTTCAATGACTCTAGGCAGAAGAAAACTCTCGTAGCGTCGTAGCAGGCACTCCTCGAAATTGATTCATAAGCCGTATGAGCATCTGAAACCCTTGTTCTAACGGGGGAATAGGAAAAACCTTCAGCCAGGGTTTTAACAGATTCAAACTCACCCACGGCAGCAGAATAAGACGCAGGTTATTGAGCCAGTTTTTCCACCCATTGCCTGCATTCCAAGCTGAATGCTGCGGAAAAGAAGAGACCACAATGGAGTCACTAAGTTCAGGGGGCACAGCCCCCTCAGGTCGCATGGGTGGCGTGTGTAAGGTGACCATCAAATAGGCGCTCATCACAATCTCCCACCACTTTTCAATCGGCGCATAGTCGGTGAATCGAAAGTCCGCCCATCCGAGTTCATTCTTGCTTTGCTTAAAGCCATACTCGACCCAGTTCCTCAGACCATAGAGG
>NZ_JACSWB010000266.1 GCF_016888135.1 Leptolyngbya sp. CCY15150 | reverse complement strand
TGCCAGAGTTTGCAATGCACCAACGAGAGTCACGGTGGTTTGTAGCGTGAGATAGTCAGGACTCTGCAAGACTGGCGATCGCCCTGCCGCAGAGAGGTCTGTCATCTCCTTGGTCATGGGCCCCAACCAAACAGAACCAAGCACGATCAAAAGCAAGGTGACGAGTTGTTTTGCCATCACCCAGTCATGTTTGAAGAAGCCCCAATGAGTAAAGCCAC
>NZ_JACSWB010000265.1 GCF_016888135.1 Leptolyngbya sp. CCY15150 | reverse complement strand
CAAAAGCAAGGTGACGAGTTGTTTTGCCATCACCCAGTCATGTTTGAAGAAGCCCCAATGAGTAAAGCCACAAAGCAAAACACCAGTGATGACCGAACACACAGCAGCAGGAATGATGATGTACTGCCCCAGGATGTTTCGCGCCAGGTTGATGCCATGAATTGCTTCCTCAGGTTCGAGTAGGACAATACTCAAGGCCAGAGCAACCGAGCATAG
>NZ_JACSWB010000264.1 GCF_016888135.1 Leptolyngbya sp. CCY15150 | reverse complement strand
CTAGGGCGGCAAAACTAGCTGGAGAAAGAGGAGACAATTGGCTAGGCTAGGCACAGAGGCGAGAACAGGGTGAGGCAATCAAGATGGTCAGACGAACACCGCAACCGGAAGCGACCCGAGAGGAAGTGCTGGAATGCATTCAACAAACCTGTCTTTGGTGTGGAGGCTGGATGTGGAATAAATACGACAACGTTCGTCGGGTACGAACGCTGGAGGGGGTGGTGCAGTTGCGACTGAAAGTAAGACGGTGTGCAACACCCGAATGCGAACGGTTCTGCCAACCGTATCGACCGGAAGCGGAAGGAAAGTGGGCATTACCACAGCAGGAATTTGGCTTGGACGTGATGGCGTTGGTGGGGAGTTTGCGCTATCAAGAGCATCGGAGCGTGGTCCAAATCCACCAGGTACTCCAGCATCGAGGGGTGAGTGTGAGTGAGCGCACGGTGAGTAATTTGCTGGCTCGTTACGACGAATTGGTCTCGCTAGAAATGGGTAACATCGAGCGGATTCGGAACATCTTGGCTCACCAATCCCACGTGATTTTAGCGATTGATGGTCTTCAACCCCAGGTGGGTCATGAGGTGTTATGGGTGATTCGAGAGGTCATCAGCGGCGAGATTTTGCTGGCAAGACCGTTGCTATCCTCCAGTAGCGAAGACCTTATACCGATGCTAGTCAAGGTGAAACAGGTGCTAACCGTGCCGATTGTGGGTGTAGTCAGTGATGGGCAGACGTCAATTCGTAAAGCGGTCACTAGTGCGCTGCCAGACGTGGCCCACGGACTGTGTCATTTCCACTATTTACGAGAAGCGGCCAAGCCGATTTACGAAGCAGACCGCCATGCGAAAAAAGAGTTAAAAAAGCGAGTGCGTGACATCCGCAAGTTGGAACGAGAGACGAGTAAGGGAGTCGATGATGGGATCAAAGAGGTGGTTGAAGGA
>NZ_JACSWB010000263.1 GCF_016888135.1 Leptolyngbya sp. CCY15150 | reverse complement strand
AACTTCGGGCACGGAAAGCAGCATCTTTCCTCGTTCTTGGCGACCCTGAACATTCTGTCTCTGCTCTTTCATACGTTGCTAGAGTTGCTCGACTTGAAGTACAAGCTGCTGCGGTCGCACTTACCCACCCGCAAGACCTTTTTTGATGATTTGCGGGCATTAACCCGGTACATGTATTTCGACAGTTGGGATCATCTGCTCACCTTCATGCTGGAAGG
>NZ_JACSWB010000262.1 GCF_016888135.1 Leptolyngbya sp. CCY15150 | reverse complement strand
AATCGGCGCATAGTCGGTGAATCGAAAGTCCGCCCATCCGAGTTCATTCTTGCTTTGCTTAAAGCCATACTCGACCCAGTTCCTCAGACCATAGAGGTCTCCAACCTGCTTGTAAGAAATCCCATCAACCCAAGTCATCACCATCCAAGTTGAGGCCGACGGTAGGGTTTCTTTGTCAGTGGTCAGTTGCCAGTAGCGCTGGGCACGTCGTTTGC
>NZ_JACSWB010000261.1 GCF_016888135.1 Leptolyngbya sp. CCY15150 | reverse complement strand
AACGGGTACGCCCGGCTAGAACGACCTCTGCCACGTTTTCGTCGCTCAACGGGTGATTCGTGGCAAACGAGTTGTTGTAGGTCACCTTCCCGTCAGGGCGGGTGACGGTGAGTTCGCACCAGTTCACCAATAACGCATCATGGCTATCTCTCAAGGGCACGCCGTTGAGGTAGCGGTAGGTGTAGGTCTCCTCAATTTTGCCCGTCCACCGCTGGGTCGTGAGGGTGGGGATGTCAATGCCTTCGAGGTGCTCATAGAGGGTGGTGTGGGATTGCGGACGACACACCAGGATGAAGT
>NZ_JACSWB010000260.1 GCF_016888135.1 Leptolyngbya sp. CCY15150 | reverse complement strand
CATAGAGGGTGGTGTGGGATTGCGGACGACACACCAGGATGAAGTTGAGGTGTTGGTCTAGAAGCTGTTGGCACAAGGGCTGGTGGCAATAGAGGTCATCGCCTAAAACCGTCACCTTCATTGGACTAAAGCGTTCTCCATGCTGCATCAACCACCGTTTCGCTGCAGCCGTCTCACAGTCCTGTTTGTCATGCCCGTCTTGCGGCACGATAAACGCTGGCACTAACGGAATCACGTGAGGCTGTCCTGGGGCGACGATGACTGGGGTGATGACGCTATGGAAGTAGTGGGTCT
>NZ_JACSWB010000259.1 GCF_016888135.1 Leptolyngbya sp. CCY15150 | reverse complement strand
AGAGGCGATCGTCCCCACCGCCGCCATTTAGGGTGTCATCCCCTTCGCCGCCATCCAAGGCGTCATTCTCTTCAGTGCCATTCAAGATGTCATCTGAGGACGTTGCTTCATTGGCAACATCAGTGACGGTAATGGTGAGCAGTTGCGCGGCACTCAGCCCCCCAGCATCCGTGACAGTTACTTCAACGGCATAGGTATTGTCGGTGCCGTCATCGAGGGGGTTTTCAAAATCAGGGGCGTTGATGAACGACAGAGCACCGGTTGTGGCATTGATGTCAAAGAAGG
>NZ_JACSWB010000258.1 GCF_016888135.1 Leptolyngbya sp. CCY15150 | reverse complement strand
TCGGTATTTTGCATCTTCATCTCCGTTCTTTTACTCTTGTTGCTGACTTCAATTGCTCATCAGTTTAGGGATCGACAGGATCGCCGATCGCCCCCCCAGTAGCGATGTGCACAGCGCGGGCCATCTGCCCAAGCGTGTTGCCAAGCGAGGTGGGATCGGCTCCCTCCATCAGGGCAGCACTGACGTCTTCACTGATAACGCGCACGACTGCGGTGGCCGCTGCGGCGTGCATCCGCACCTCGATATCGTCAGGCGATCGCCGCAGCCGATCCGCGAAGATTTCGACTAGAGCGTGCTCTATTCGGTCGTTGGTCATCAGCCAGGCCGTTCGCAGATCCGGCTCTTGTTCGGCCAACACAGTCATCTTGATCACAGCCTGATCAAAGGCCTGCTGATCGGGATCTTTAGTACGATTCATTGCCCACTCCATGAGGTGATCTTCAAGGGAGACATCGCGAGGCCAGCGGCGCAATAGCGCCACAAACTCCTCGCCATCCTGCGCCAAGACCGGCTCGA
>NZ_JACSWB010000257.1 GCF_016888135.1 Leptolyngbya sp. CCY15150 | reverse complement strand
CCACATAGCTAGAGCCGGAATCGAAGCCGTTGGAGTCGGCAAAGGGTGCGCCAATGATCAGGTCATCGACGCCATCGCCATTGATATCCCCGGCACTACTCACCGAACGCCCAGACTGGTCACCTAGATCTACTCCATCGATACGAAAGCCATTGCTGCCATTGAGAGTGGAGAGATCGAGGATGCTATTAAACTCACCACCACTGCCAAACACCACATAGCTAGAGCCAGCGAAGCCGGCGGCTCTGTATGCCCCAATGATCAGGTCATCAAAGCCATCTCCATTGACATCCCCGGCACTACTCACCGAACGCCCGGACTCGTCACCTAAATCTACTCCATCGATACGAAAGCCATTGCTGCCATTGAGGGCAGTCAAGTTCAAAACGGGGGCAAATGCCATCTTTTTTCTATTTCCTATGTATTAATTGGTTTTCACAGTCGTTTCAGTCAGGCACCCTCCAGCGGTGCCCGTTATCCATCACCCATCGAAATCACATGGCGGATTTCATCGGAGCGAATGCCGATGGCCATGGGGCGCTGCACATTAGGGATGGTCACCACGTCATAGAGTTCTGATACGGCTCCTTCAATGCGTAACGTATGCACCAGATCGCCACTGCGCAGGTCTATCACGCCAATCCCACAGCGGGGTTCGGCTCCCTTTTGCGCTAGGGCGGCATCTAATGCCAAGCCTTGAAAACTCTTGTTGTGGCGCGGTACCGCCATCTACGATCGCCCTTGTTAGCCAAAGGCGATCGCTCGAAACGTAGATACTTACACAAAGTCTGCCTGGTTGATGGCGGCGGCATTCGTATCTTCCAAGCGCAATAGATTGGTATTGCCTACCCTAATCAGCACATCATCACGCTGTTGAACAATGGAGAGTTGTCCAAACCGAATGCCTACCAAGTCGATACGGTCTCGATTATTTTGGAAATCGGTGACGCGGTCGAAGCCATCGTTTTGGCGAATGACAATTAGGTCACGTCCTGCTCCAGTCGTAATCACATCATTGCCGGGGCCGCCATCGAGGCGATCGTCGCCGATACCGCCATCAAGGCGATCGCTCCCGTCTTGTCCAAAGAGGCGATCGTTATCTGCTCCACCATTGAGAAGGTCATTGCCTACACCGCCGATGAGGGTGTCGCTCCCGTCTTGTCCAAAGAGGCGATCGCTCCCTGCGCCACCATCGAGCAGGTCATTGCCTGTACCGCCAAGGAGGGTATCGTTACCGTCTTGTCCAAAGAGGCGATCGTTCCCTGCACCACCATTGAGCAGGTCATCGCCCGTACCGCCAAGGAGGGTATCGCTCCCGTCTTGTCCAAAGAGGCGATCGCCACCGCCCAATCCGCGTACCACATCATTCCCGTCCAACGCAAGAATCGTATCGTCACCTGCTGTGCCTTGGAGGATATCGTCAAACGGCGTGGGATCATTGACATCGGTAACGGTAATGTCAATGAGTTGTGCGGTGCTTAACCCACCTGCATCGGTGAGCGTTACCTCGACGGCATAGCCATTGTCATTGCCCACATCCAGGGGATTTTCAAAGTCTGGAGCAGAGAGGAACGACAACTCACCTGTTGCGGCATTAACCGTAAACAATGCTTGGTCGTCCCCGCCACTGAGACTGTAGGTGAGGCCATTCCCCTCGCTACTGCTATCGTCTGTGGCTTGAACATCCACCACCAACGTGCTGTTTTCTGGCACATTCACCACGCTATTGGTCACAATCGTAGGCGCTTCGTTTTCATCTTCATCGGTGACATTGATGTCAAACAGTTGCGCGGTGCTTAACCCTCCCGCATCAGTGAGCGTTACCTCGACGGCGTAGCCATTGTCATTGCCCACATCCAACGGCTGTTCAAAGTCTGGTGCGGAGAGGAAGGATAGTACACCCGTTGCAGCATCAACTGCAAACAACGTTTGGTCTGCCCCACCACTGAGGCTGTAGGACAGGCCATTCTCCTCGCTACTGCTATCGTCTGTGGCTTCGATATCAACTACCAGTGTGGTGTTCTCTGGCGCATTCACCGCGCCATTGG
>NZ_JACSWB010000256.1 GCF_016888135.1 Leptolyngbya sp. CCY15150 | reverse complement strand
GACGCCTTGCTCCCAGAACAAACGCGCCGCCTCCCGCGAAATCTCCAGACGTATCCGCTGCTGCCGCTGCTCACTCATCCTCCCTGGCTTGCGCTCGTTCTTTGCCATGTCGTTGGTAGCGTCACTCCCCACGACAGTCTTCTTCCAAAGCCTGTCACTTAGTGACACAATAACGCTAAATGTCACCAAGTGACAAGAGGTTGCTTTGCCAAGTAGCACGTCTCATTAGGCAAATAGCTATTCAGGCTTTGGAACTACCGGTAAGGGAATGGCATTTGAAAGCCCCCGCCATAGTCGGCAGGGGCCAGGGCACTCCTGCCGAATGCCACTACATTCGGGGCTTTATTTTGACCTACGGAAGAATGCCATCTTTTTGCAATTGCTTCTGGAGCGTTTCCGGCAGGCTCTTAATGTTGCAATGTCTTGGAGAACTACCCTCATAGCGCCAGGACTGAATTTCACTAGAGCGATCAAACTCGACATCAATCTCACAGAAATCACGATCAACAACCGTGTTGCCTCCGCTAATTATCGTAGTTGTATCGCCCTGATCGTTCTCAAACTCATTCACAGTGGTTGGCTGATTAAACTCCCGTTCTCGATCCGTTCTGTAGGAATAGATTGTGTTTCCATTGGGTAATGTAAGCGTTGTCGTAGGTGTACCATATCTGCGAACAAACTCATTGATATCCCGACCAATCCAACTGTTCATTGTGCTATCCAATTGTTCTTCCGCTCGTTGATCGTCACACCCGAACAAGCTCACGCTTGCTAAAATTAGCAGCATCGAAATCCAAGTCTTCATATTCATTCCTCTGTGTTGAAAGGTTTTCATGTGCGATCGTTCATTTCAGTCGCAGTAAAGCTAGGTCAAAGGACTTAATCGATTATTCGTGCAGTCGTTTAAAAGGAGAGTCAATCGCGTTGTGTTATCTGAAGTTTACTGAGGTTCAATGCTTAATTTCTTTCAGATTCTTATGGCGGTTTAAAAGATTCGTAATTGCTCAACTGGGTTGACGTGAGTCGTTTTTCCCGAGAGGATGGTAAGCTTTTGCCATGAAAGACCTGCCGCCCCTGGACATGCTGAGTGATGAGGAAAAGAATGCCCTCATCAAGTTGTTGTGGGAAGAACAGCAACGCTTGCGGGCCGAGGTCGAGAAACTTAAGCAGAAACGAGTCAAGAAGACCTCTAGCAATTCAGGACTGCCCCCGTCAAAAGGGTTCAAGCCGAATCAACTCAGACAAGCTCAAAGGTCGCTAGGGCGAGAAGGCAGCATAGGACGAGCAGGAGGGGGACGGGAACTGAGTGCTCAGCCCGACCAGGTCGTGGTTGCCCAGGCGAAGCAGTGCCCGACGTGTGGGGAAAAGGTATCGCTATCAAGTCAGCAACTGCGCAGTATTTACGAGCGTATTGAGTTGCCGCTAGTTAAGCCGCATGTGACACGGGTAGAGCGGTACGGTGGGCAGTGTCCCTGTTGCCAACAGCGCTATGAAACACCGGTACCGGTTGGCTTAGAGCCAGGTTCTCCTTTTGGCACCAGCATTGCGGGTGTGGTGAGCTATCTGCGCTATAGCCATGCGATAGGCTATGAGCGCTTAAGCCGAGTGATGGCAGACCTCTATGGGGTAAGGATATCGGAGGGAGCGATTGCGAACGTGCTGCAGCGGGTGCATCAGCAGTTAGCGGCTCCTGTAGGGCAGATCGTGGAGCGTCTACGCAGCGCTCGTTTGGTGTGCAGCGATGAAACCAGTGCGCGGGTGGATGGAACAACGCAGTGGGAGTGGGTGTTCCAGAACGACCAGGTGTGCCTGCACGTGATTCGCCCCAGTCGCGGCAAGACCGTGATTGAGGCGGTGATGGGCGACCATCGTCCCCAGGTGTGGGTGTCGGACTTGTTCAGTGCTCAGAAGGCGAATCCGGCTGAGCAATGGCAAGTATGTTTAGCGCATCAACTGCGTGATTGTCAGTATGCCATCGATGCTGGCGACCAGCTTTTTGCCCCGCGCATGAAACGCTTGTTTCTCAAAGCGATTGCCCTGCAACGACGACGACACCGCTTAGCTCCCTCAACGGTCGAGCAATACAAGTCTCGATTGCGGGGGACGTTGCGAGAGGTTTTGAATCTGGAGCCGACTCAACCCGATGCTCAACGATTACTCAAACGGTATCGTTCGATTCGTCCTCATCTGTTGCTGTTTCTGGACGATGAGACGGTACCGCCGACGAACAATTCCAGTGAACAGGCGTTGCGCTGGAGTGTCGTCTTTCGCAAGGTCACCCACGGCTTTCGCTCCCATTGGGGAGCGGAGTTATTTGCTCAGATGCGCTCTTTGATCAATACGGCCAAGCGTCAGGGCATGTCTGCCTTGGATGCCATTTTGCGTGCTCTTACCTCATCTCAGACCGATTGGCTATTCAGTTGAGCAATTACAAAGATTCTTAAGGTGTTAGTGAACCTGTTTCGGCGTCAGTCCCGTGAATCGCTTGAACTGTTGCGTCAATTTGAGGCTCTATAGAACCCATTTGGGATCTCGGGAATGGAATATAATCAGGCAAAAATGACCTATTCCAGCAGCTTGACCGATCGCGAGTGGGAACTCATTGAACCCCTGTTGCCTAAGAAAAAGCAAACACGCCCCCCCAAATGGAGTAAGAGAGCCATCCTCGACGGTATCTTCTATCAGTTGAAAAATGGCTGCAATTGGGGTGACTTGCCCAACGACCTACCGCCCTATTCAACCGTGTTTTGGCATTACAAGCAATGGCGTGAGGACGGCGTCATCGAGCAGATTCTTGAGACGCTCCATGGTCATCTGCGGGAACAGGTCAAAAAAAAACTAGGGCGGCAAAACTAGCTGGAGAGCCTTCTGCTCCAGGTTAGCTAAATAAGCTGCAGGGGAACGTCGAAAATGCCGTTGTTGATTGC
>NZ_JACSWB010000255.1 GCF_016888135.1 Leptolyngbya sp. CCY15150 | reverse complement strand
CATCTTGATTGCCTCACCCTGTTCTCGCCTCTGTGCCTAGCCTAGCCAATTGTCTCCTCTTTCTCCAGCTAGTTTTGCCGCCCTAGAAAAAAACAACAGGTATTGTCATCAAATCGCTCACGATGCTGAGCTATAGAGTCTAAAACTATCTGGCTATCCAAGTCTTGACTCGATCTGAGGAAGGAAAGCAGCACGTATCGCCCTGCTATAGATCCAAAGTGATAGTTTGGATTGCTAGCCGTCGGTGCTATAAACCAAGGTGTCGGCTCTCCGATGCTTAAAATGCTCATAACGATTAAGCCTCTCAGTCAGCGATCGCCTCATCCTAGTCTCTACAGTCGTTGGAATAACTTACGCAGCTCTTGTTCAACATCACTCTTAAAGACTGATGTTGCTAAACTCCAGGCGATATGGGGGGCAGCACAGAAACTACCAAGATGGGCTCGCCACTTGTTCCAGGACGTCAAAGCTCGCGAGGGAGGCAGCACATTCCAAAAGCGATTCACAGAACATACCATTTCATCTCCCAGAGAGGATACTTCATGCCACCAACCTGCTGGTAGAAATAAGACATCTCCAGGATTTAAAACTACCTCTTGTCGGAACATCTCCGCCTTCCGAAACTTTGGAAATGCTTGATAATCAGGATTATCCGGGTACAGTTGGCTATAGACAGACCGTAGCGTTAGTCCATGGCGAAGTTGTCGGTACAGCGGAACTGGATAGAGATTATAGGTTTGGGAAGGGGGAAACAAGATCACCCGTTTTGCGCCATGCATTTGCATCAGCAGTCCATCCATAGGATCATAGTGAAGACAGGATGTATGGCCGCCTGGCCCTATCCACACATTCAAGGAAGTAGCTGGCAGCTTTTCAAAACCTAGATGCTGTTCAACCTGCTTGGGGCCTGTTTCCTCCTCAAGGGAAGTATTTCGTACAGAGCATCGTGCTAGATAAAGATCCTGATCTCGGGCTTCACCGGATTTGAGCAAGGCAGCGTAGTTTGAAAATGAAAGACTGATCGCCTTCACGCCGCTACCCGTACTGGTCCACTGACGCTTATCCTGCTGATAACGCGATCGCCCATAGTGACGCACGGGGAAAGCTTGGTCTCCTAGCTTCTGCGTTAGGTAGTCTAAATCCCAGTCAGGTTGATCGTCTAGCAAGCCGCTGATGACGACAGGTCTACCTGGCTTGCGGTATTGCTGATAAAAACCTTGCTCGGAAAGCGATCGCCCGATGACTCGGTCGACAGCAAACTTAGATGGAACGCGATGAGATGAGAAAGTATCTCTATCAACCTGGTGCTGAGACTGTTTGACTACCATAAGTATTGAAATTTACGTCCAGACCTGAACCCAAACTACTATGGAAGCTTCAGGTTGCCGGCACTTTTTTGCATGTCCAGGATAATCATTAAGTGGGAGAAATTGAGGAGGTATTTGGGAGGTTTTCGGGAGGTTTTTACTTCAATATAATTTCAGCATGAATAGGTAACGGCCTATCCCTTGGATTAGAGTTGTTTTAGGCGATAACCTAAACCATGAACGGTTTCAATAAAATCTTCAGGGGCTCCAGCAGCACGCAGCTTTTGGCGCAGTGTTTTGATATGAAACTTGACAGCTTCTTCGGTCGGAGAATCGTCCAAGCTCCACAAGCGTTCAATAATGCCAGGACGGCTCATAACGCGGCGGCCATTAGCCACCAATAGCTCCAGCAGGGCATATTCCTTAGGCGTTAGGCTCACCGATTCATGGGCGTAGGCAACTTCATAGGTGACAGGATTAAGATAAAGCTGTCCCCAAACAATGCTGGAATGGGGAGCTACGCTGCCTCTCCGGAGCAAGGCACGAATTCTAGCCATCAGTTCATCTAAATCAAAGGGCTTAACCATATAATCATCAGCCCCAGCATCCAGCCCCAGAATTTTGTCGCCAATTGTATCGCGAGCTGTCAACATTAGGATGGGAACCGTCATGTTGCGATCGCGGATTTTTTGGCAAAATCGAATGCCATCTAACTTGGGCAACGTAATATCTAACAAAATGAGATCGTAGCTGAGGGTTTCACACCAATCCCAGGCCGCTTCTCCATCACCAGCTACATCTACTGTGTACTGACGGTTTGTGAGTGCCTCTGTCAGCATATCAGCTAGTTGTACATCGTCCTCGACGACTAAAATACGCATGGAAGTAGTTCGCTCACTCTAAAACATACTATAGTTAGAGGGGTGTCATCTGCCATCGAGCGGGCGTTAAAATGTTTGTCCTATACTAGCTAGCCAATGGATAACCGCATCATAACTGGACTATTAAAACACTAAAGCGTCTGGCGAAAACACCCTGCCAACACCGTCTTTCTGAATCTTATAGCAGCATAATGGTGAAATGAACAAGATCATAAATGCTGCTTCTGTCTTGAAACCTTAAGCTTCACAGTCCTGATTGGCCAACCAAGGTGGCGGTATGCCTGATGGCTCTAAGATCCTTGTCTAAAATTATTAACGCACCGTCTTGCAAGATTAAAGTTTGAACTATTGGGGCCTATCAAGTCGAAGATCGGCTTGATGTTAGGTAGGCGTTCACAAAGCGACTATTTTAAGATCATGTTCCTATGCAAGCTACTCAAACATTGATATATATAAGTAACTATGAAGAAACAAAGATAGGTTTATGAAATGGCTGCGCGAAGGTACATGGATCACGAGTGGATTTATTTTAACCCTGATTGTGACTGGAGTGATGAGCTTTACGTCTTATCAAAACTCAGTACAACTTGTAAACAGTGCTAATCAAGTTCGTCAAACGAATGAGATGCTAGATGCTCTCAATGATATCTCTGCACTACTTGCTGATGCAGAGCTTAGACATTGGCGCTACGTTATATTCAATGATGTTCAGGAACTTGAGCAGTATTATAGCGTGATCCAGCGCTTAGATCCAACCCTATATCAGTTAGATATTTATGTGAGCGATACATTGCTTCAGGCTCAGCGTCTGCAGTCTCTTAAAGGCTTAATTGATGAGCGATTGATCATTTTTCAAAGGGCGATCGCTCAATATGGAGGACGCCCAGATAAAATTGTGGCTACAGATTCTTTGATTATTCAAAGCCAGCGCAATCTCCGTGAGATTCAATCTTTAATTGCTGACTTAGAGCATGAAGAAGAGCAGATTATTGCAGCTCAACTTGAGGATGTTCGCACTAATTCTAGAACTCGCATGTTGATTGAGCCGATTGGAGCACTACTAACCTTTAGTATTGTCGTGGGTGTGTTCATTTTGCTCTATCGCCAACTGTCTAAACGACAGCTAGCAGAAGCTATCCAGCAGTCTCTGGCACAGGAGAAAGAGCTTAGCGAACTCAAGCTTCATTTGTTTTCCATGGTGTCCCATGAGTTTCGTACCCCTCTAAGTCTTATTTTAGGATCTTCTCAATTGCTGGAAGAGAGTCTAAAAGACATGGTGGAGCCTGCACGACTCAAAAATCTATATCGAATCCAGACGTCGGCTAAGACGATGACTCAACTGCTCAATGATATTCTAATGCTGGCTAGAGCAGATGCAGGTAAGCTAGAATATAACCCAAAGTGGCTTGAGATTCAAACATTTTGCTTAAACCTAATTGAAGATTTTCAAATTTTCAGTCATGCTAGGCGATCGCTCTCATTTCAGCAGAAGGGCGATCGCACCCATGCTTACCTTGATGAGAAGTTAACGTACTCTATTTTAAGCAATATCCTATCCAATGCAGTTAAGTATTCATCAGACGATAGCACCATTTATTTCACGTTGATCGATGAGCAAGATGCTATTGTTTTTCAGATCCGAGACGAAGGCATTGGCATACCGTCTGCCGATCTGGAAAAAATGTATGAGCCTTTTAATCGAGGCAGCAATACCCGCGAGATACGCGGCACTGGCTTGGGGCTTGCTGTTGTGAGAAAATGCTTAGCTCTCCATCAAGGTGATATTAAGGTGCAAAGTGAGGTTGGGGTTGGCACGAGCTTTACCATCAAGATCCCTCAGGACGTGGGCTGGACGTATCACTTACCTAACGCCCGCTCTAGTGATTATAGCCCTGACACGATTAAATCCAGTTAGTGAAACGAGAAGTTCTAGCTCCCTTTGCCCTAGAGAGAAGGGCTGGAAATGAGGGCAAATTATAGATCGATTCAGCAACGTCGAATGTTGAACTGGTTGAATTTTATGGTGAGTGAAGATGTGGAAGAGGAGTTTATGTCTTTGAAAGAAGCCAGTTGGATGGCACAAGTACATAAGAAATTGGTAAGCGCGATCGCTCATCTCTAACCCTCTCAAAATCTATCCACAAAACTTAGCGCTTCTGCATCCCCTAATTGACACTCCCTAGTTGATATGATTCAAACAGGCGATCGCTGCCCTCTAATCTCATGACTAACATAGGAGACTCAAACAATGTACGGTAGCAAGCAAGGCGACGCGAGAGTTAAGCGGATGTTGGATAGTTTAGACATCCATTATTCCGTGGATCAAGATGGTGATTTTGAAGTAGCCGTTGCGTTTGAGGATGGGCGATCGCAACTGGCGTTTGTGAACTCAGAGACTCAGTTTATTGGTGACTTCGAGATCCGGGAAGTGTGGTCGGTGGGCTATGTGACCCAAGGATTTTTGGATATTGATACGGCCAATACGCTCTTGCTGGAAAATGACTTCATGAAAATTGGGTCGTGGCGGTTAAAGCAGGTTGATGATAATACCTTTGCGGCCGTATATTGCATCCAAATCGCAGCGGATTGTGATCCGCAGTCGTTTGTTAATACATTGAAGTTGGTATTGCGGGTGGCGGATGAGATGGAAGAAAAGTTGACTGGTCGAGATAATCTATGAGCGATCGCTTCCTGCTGACGTTCTATGCTCAGCAATCTTTGCGGCTTACACCCCTCAATATCTAGGGCTAGTATCCTCCTCTTCTTCCTGGGCAACCAAGATCCGCCCTCAGACGTAACTCAAATCGCTGCTTCCATGGTGTCCCTCGTGCGGCATCTTGGTGACTAGGGGCAGACGATCAAGCGATGGTGTTGCAGATACTCGCGATCGCCCTGAACTCACTCAGGGATGCTTAGCTGATGATCCGTTTTGCATCACCAGCGACTTGGTGAATCTTCTGCCCGTAGACGATTTCTGAACAGTCCAGGATGCAAGGGGTGGTTCAGGGCATTCATTCTCATCCAAGTAACACCTTCTAGGCGTCTCTTCACTGACGAGAAACCAATTGAATGGAAACTGCTTAATTTCTAGGGGCGCAGTCATGGCTGTGCCCCTAGACTGTATATAGTGAACTATGCAGTGAAACCTTTGGGAGTTAGAACAATGTCGCGCCGCACACCCAACCCAGGGGCCAACCCATCCTCAACGCCAGACCAAGCCGATCAGTCCTGTACCAATCCAGTTGATGCAGAGACGTTGAGGGCAGCGGCTTCTAACACCCCCCACGCCTCGTCCCACGAGGGTCGAAAGAAACTGATTGACTTTAACTATTCGATCCCCGGTACGCTCCCCGGCGTGCTCAACATTCCGGATGATGCCCTGCCCACCGAACTGTACTTGATAGACTACGACCCAGACGCCGTGCGTACGGCCACCATCGATCACCCAATCGAGTGCGAGGCTTCAGGCAGCCCCGAAAGCATTACCTGGCTCGATGCCCGAGGGCTGGGCAGTGAAGCTACTCTGCTAGAGATCCGTCAGACCTTTGCCCTTCACCCCCTTATGCTCGAAGACATTGTCAATGTGCCCCATCGTCCCAAAATCGATTTTTACGACGACAAGATTTTGATCATCATGCAGATGGTGCAGCCCAAAAAAACCGGCTCTGGGGTAGGCAGTGAGCAGGTAAGCTTTGTCATAGGCAAGGGCTTTCTCGTCACATTCCAGGAAGAACCCGAATGGGACTCATTTGAGCCGGTGCGCGATCGCATTCGCCGGGGTACCGGCTCCATTCGCCGCCAGCAGGCCGACTACCTCGCCTATGCCCTGCTCGACACCATTGTTGACAGCTTTTTTCCGGTGCTAGAGGTGATTGGCGAAACCCTCGAAGAACTCGAAGAAGAAGTGGTTGCCAACCCCACCAATGCCACCATCAAGAAAATCCACCGCATGCGCCGGGGGCTGATGAAGCTGCGTCGCTATATCTGGCCCCAGCGTAGCGTGATCAACAGCCTGATCCGCGACAGCGACGAACTGATCAGCCAAGAGGTGCGCGTCTACCTGCAAGACGTCTACGATCATATTGTGCAGGTGGTAGATATCATCGAAAGCTACCGCGAAATTGCCTCCAGCCTGATGGATGTGTATCTGTCATCGATCAACAACCGCATGAATGAAGTGATGAAGCTGCTGACGGTAATCTCCTCCATCTTCATCCCTCTGACCTTCATCGCTGGAATCTACGGCATGAACTTTGATACCGAGAAGTCACCCTTCAACATGCCCGAACTGGGATGGTACTGGGGCTACGTGATCTGTTTGGCAGTAATGTTGGTGATTGCCGCCCTGCAAATCTACTTCTTCTGGAAACGCGGCTGGTTCGACAATTTTTCGACGACGAGACGCTAGACTATGGGGGCGATAGATCCCCGACTTTTTCAAAAAGTCGGGGATCTGGTCTTTTCGTTTGGGTTACCTTCGCTCTAGCTAGCTAACTAAGCTTCCTATTCCTAGATGTGATTTTTCTCTGAGCAGAGTGTTATTAAAAAGATGCTTAGGGTCATACTAAGACTATCCCGTAAGCTTTAGGGTAAAACCTATGAAACAAGTATTCGCCGTTATCTTAGTTCTCGGTTTGGCAAGCTGTGGCACCCCCACAGACGTTGAAACTCCAACAACCGAAACTTCAGAATCTCAAGAAGGCGTGACATCCGCAGAAATTCCTGAAACAACCGAGCAACAAAATGAGCAGGACAGTGATGCGGCTATTGCCCCAGAAAATGACCCTGAGAAATTAGATATAGTCGGTGATGTCATTGAAACTCCAGAAATGGGTCGTCTTGAACTCATTAAAATTCTTGACGTTAACGAGACATTCACAACTGGGCCATTTACAATCACGATCACAAAAATTGGAGTCACGCAGTTTCAACCCAGTGACGTTGTCAAACCCGCAGTTAATGGACGGGATGAGGTTACGCTTGTCTCAATTGGCATGAAAGTAGAAAACACCTCCCCAGATACGCTCTCCATCTATCCTGACCAGGGTACGATTGTTGTTGGGCAGGAGCAGCAGCAGGCGAACCTTCTATTTTCTGAGCAAGTCGGTGGTAGTTTTATAGGCGAGGTCATTAAAGAGGGAACCGTTGCGTTTGTGATTGATACTTCACCCGAAGATGTTGCAGGTATCAAGTATGTCGTGAGCGCACCCAGCAATGCTCAATTCATGTCAGTTGGTGAAGAGTTAACACTAGAGTTTGAAATTCCCTAAAATCCGTTGACTTAAGATGACTTAGATATTGGCTTACCTCAAACAGTTTCAGACCTTTTCACGGAAGAGAAATCAATTGAATGGAAACTGGAGCGATAGATCCCCGACTTTTTCAAAAAGTCGGGGATCTGGCCTCTTCGGAGGTTTCTTTCTGAAGAGAAACCAATTGCATGAAAACAGGGTGAATACAGCAAAGAAGACTGCGAAATAGAACGATTGAACGAAAAAGCGAGGACGTATATGAACGAATTTACCAGCCCTTTAGCTTCCATCCTGTCTTTATTAGAAGACAAGCCCTATGGCATACTGTTAAAACTAGTTGCAACAATTAGCCATAAGCTACTGTTTAAGATTTTGGGTTGGACTACTTTTCTGTTTGCGAAGCTAAGCGGAAGTTCTGAATCATTTTGGATGCGGCGATACTGCAACTACTTCTTACACTATTTAGACCTTTACGACAAAGCTGTTATGGAGAATAAAGCTGCATCAGCCGCACGGGATGAGGAATCTCTTCACTGAAGAGATTCCTATGGAATTGAAACCCATTTATCAGGTGGTAACTTTATCCTAGGCTAGGTTGAGGCAGCGGTCTAACCACGGTTATGCCCAACTCCTAGGGAGCGATCGCTCCTCATCTACCAAGGTATTTAGCTTATCTAAAAACTTTAGCACAAAAAGCAAGGAAGCGATCGCAGAGTCAACCAGCCTCAAGGCGTTTACCAGAATCTTAACCATAGCCGGGATTTTTCAGAGACTAGCCCCGTCGATCCCGGCCATAGATGATCCTAGTCTTGGTAACACATCAGCCGCTGTTTCAACTGGTCTTGCGCCAAGGGCGATCGCAAAGCCCGAGAAACCTCAACGGCGGTCTCATGTTGCCGTAGTTCCGCATAGCGCACCGCGATGGATTCAATCAGCGTGCCCCTATCCAGCGGATCGCGATAGGGAATCGATCCATCCATCTGTATAGCCGCCGCCCGGTCGGGATTGGTGGCAGCGCTATCTTCATCCATACCATCTAGAGCCGTAGCGATCGCTGTGGCTTGCTCCAAAAGGGCCAGAGCTGGCTCCGGCTGTGCTGCTGCGGTGTAGTAGTCCACCACGGTGAGCCAAGCAACAATTTGCTGGCGATCGTCATCAAGCTGCCCCGCCGTCGATGCTGCTGCCCCATAGTCACCAAGGTTAAGCTGATGGTTGAGAATTTGATACAGCAAGCGATCGCGGCCATAACCAACCTCAACGGCTTGAACCAACTGAACCGCCAATTCATCGTGGTCTGCCCTGAGGTATTGGTCTAGCAGCGCATCCATCGACGACACAACACCATAGCTATCTTGCCCTAGCACCTGAGTTTGCACGGCGATCGCCTCCTCAGGACGATCCAACTTAGCAAACTGCCCCGCAATGGTGATCAGCATCTCCTGTTCGATGGCGGCTTCCAGATCGGTCATAGACTGCAGCGCTTGATTGAGGTGATCCACAGCGGCCTCCGTATTTCCCTCGGCCCCATAGGCCTGGGCGATGGCGATCTGAGCTTGGGTATAGCTTGGAACATAGGGCGTATTCCGCAGATTACCTAACTCTGCCAGAGCCTGATCATACTGCCCCGCCTGGGCATAGGCCGCCACAATCTCCTTCAGGCTAAGATAATAAAGCTGATTTTCCCAGCCTGGGGGTATCACGGCCAGAGCTGCGTAGGCCACATCCATGGCTCCGTGGCGGCTGGCGGCTGGAATCAGGCGCTGGAGCAGATTGGATTTTAGGTTTTCGTCTAGCTGTTGACTGAGTTGGAGGGCCAGGTCGTAATGTTGCTGATCAATATAGGACTGAGCGGCTTGTTCAATCAGGCGATCGCCATCATAAAACGGCGTCATGCCCTGGGCCGTGGTCACCAACTCTGCCAGTAAATCCCGATCGGTGCCGGTGGACGGCTGGCTGGCTTGCAGGGCCGCTAGCTCAGATAAGCTACGAATCTTTGCCTCCGCCGATTGGATCTGATCCACCTGCCGTAGGGCGGCTTCCCATTGCCCCGCCTGACCATAGCCGAGCGCCAAGGGGGCCACTAGGGGCGATCGCTCCTCGGGGGTCAGGGTCTGGAACTGCTGGGCCGCTTGGTCTAGCAGGCGGATAGATTGATCGGCTGAGGGCTGATAGTCGGCCATGGCAATCAAGGTTCTAGCGCGGATGCCATCGTGGCGGATCTCGCCTAGAATCTGCATCGCGGTGGATAGCGCCCCTGAACGAGCATAGGCGATCGCTAGGGTACTGAAAATATCAGACTGATAGGCAAGACGGTCAGATCCAGTGTCGAGAGACATCTGACGGGTCAGAGCCAGAGCTGGATCCAGAAGGGCGATCGCCGTTTCCGATTCTCCTAGCGTTGCATAGGTTTCTGCCATGGGAGCCACGAGCAGACCATAGCCCTCCCCTTGAAGGGACACAAGGGAGAATTGGGCCTCATCTAATTGTGCGCGGGCTTGCTCTGGATAGCCTAGGTCATGATAGATCTGGGCCAGGCGCACTAGGGTAGCCTGACGGCTGTTGATCATGCCATAGGAGTCTCCGTTTAGCGAACGAGCCCCCACGGCGATCGCCTCTAGGAGTGGCAGGAGTGCCTCGGTCTGCTTAGTGGTTTGATAGTAGGTCAGCAGTTGGTCGAGGGTGCTGGGCTGCCCGCCCTCCCGGCCGATTAGGCGAGCCACAAGCTCTGAGCGTAGATTAGGGTTCTCAATCGTGGGAACCAACGTTGCGCCATGGTGCAGCGATCGCGCCGCTAGCTCAAGCTGACCGGTTTGAGCATACAGGTCGCTATTGTAAAGTAAGGTATTCCGCAGCAGGATGTCTAGGTAGTATCCACGCTGTTCCGTACAGTCTTGACGATTCATCGGCACTGGCTCATGAGCCATAGAGCCCTGCAGAGGCAAACCTGGCGTCCAGGCTAAGACGGCTGCAGCGATACCCACTCCCACCCGACGCCAACCTCGATGTTGAACCATAAACAGTCCTTATCAGTGATAAATTATGATACTGAGCTTTAGATTCTACAACGTAGGATGACGTCTTTCCACCCATCTTGTTCCAAGATATAAGTCACCCTATCGGGTGATTTGGTTTCCCCCCAATGGGCGTTGCTATCATAATAGATGTCCAACAGATTAGATACTGACTAGAGCCGTTTGAGGATGGCTAACGTTTTGCCAGAAGTTGAGAATTCGTCGCTGGGTTTGCTCTGGATAGAAATAGTGGAAGAAATATCGTCCGCCGGGGCATCTCCAAATATCTTGGGCTGCAGAAGATGGGTTAGATTGTTCAAGGTGCGATCGCCATCCATTCAGAAGGTTGGGGTCAATGATCACATCATCTTGTGCTCCACAAACCAGCAGAGGCAGAGAAAGTTGCACAGGAGCAATATGGGTACGTTTATAGAGCGTATGGGGTGACAGAGATGTTTGTAAATCTTGGTCTAGGATAGACAAAAATCGTTTGGCAATGGGTCGAGACTGATGACCAAATAAGGTGTAGACCATCTGAGTTAGCAATGTTTCACGGCAGCAGGGAAGCAGATGAAGCTGCACATAATAATGAGCCTGCCAGTCAACTGCTGGATAGGGTGCGACAGAGAGTAAGGTCAGCGATCGCACTCGCTCGGGATGGCGACGAGCATAGAGTAAGCCTACCAGACCACTGGTGCCATGCCCAATGAGATGGAGGGGTTGATTCTGATCCTTGAGATAGTCATGAAGCAAGGCTAGGGCAGTTTCTAAACACATAGGTTCGTCTATCGTCTGATGGTAATGCCATTCAGCGATCGCCATTTGGCGAGATATGGTATTGAGAATAGGGCGATTGAATCCCCGCAGGGCAGGGCTCACACTCAGCCAGAGAGCTTCTGGTTTCTTCATCATGTTAGGTGTTGAACTGTACTGGTCTAGGCTTTGGTTAGGCAGATTGCCTTGTGCGGATGCTTCTATGGCAAGGTGTTGCTGAATACAAGTATGAATTGCTCAATCCGCCCTCCCCCTAGGGAAGGCTAGGGGGAGGGGACAGGAGTTCCAGCTCCCTTCTCCCCAGGGAGAAGGGTTGGGGATGAGGGCAAATTATCTATCCATTCAGCAATGCCTATGGCAATAGTGTGGAATCACTGTGAGATCGTTGTGCAATAGCTGTGAGATCTATCATGGCGTTGGGTTGCGCAATGCTTGACCCAACCCTCATGAGAAACGTGAATGATTCTGTAGCGTTAAATACCAAATACTGATTTAAGCTGAGCACACCAAGTGCTCACTCGCTCTTCCGTTAGATCTGATTGGTTATCATCATCTAGAGCTAATCCCACAAACTTACCATCCTTTTCAGCTCTAGATGCTTGGTGTTCATAACCACTGGTGGGCCAATATCCAACGGTTTTTCCCCCTAGCGACGAAATCTTGTCCTCCAAGATACCCATGGCATCCTGGAAATTATCTGCATAGCCAATCTGATCGCCAGTCCCAAAGTAGGCAACCTGTTTACCCGAGAATTCGATATTATCTAACTCGTCGTAAAATCCTTCCCAGTCGCTTTGTAGCTCGCCAATGTTCCAGGTAGGGCATCCAATAATCAAACAGGTATAATCTGCAAAATCGTCGGGGCTAGCATCACTAATCTCATGGAGATCAACAACGCGATCGCCCCCTAGTGCCTGTTGAATAAGTTCGGCTGCGGACTCCGTATTACCCGTTTGAGTGCCGTAAAATAAACCAATCTTTGCCATAACTTGAATGCCTATTGAATGTCTTCGTCTTGAGAAAAGTGTTCTCCACTCTTGGCAATGCCTGTAGCTCCTAAGAGCTATATCGTTTGGAAGCCTGTAGGTTAACCTTAAACCTCAACTGAGTTGAGCGCTTTTTCTACTCGACGGAAGTCAAATCCCATAGAACGGAGAGCGTGCCACAGATGCCCCTGGAGGAAAAAGAAGGCTAGGAAAAAGTGCGCATTGGCTAGCCAGCATCGAGGGGTATGGGCACCAAGGGGCAGATCCACGGTATCTGCAAAGTAGGGAGCAATACCCAACTTGATGTCTAAGGGTGCTCCGTAGAATTCTGGAGGGTAGGCTAAGGTATTAACCGCACAGAAGTAGGCAGCTACAAAGCCTGCTAGGGCAATACCACCTAGAGAATAGGATAGAATTGCTTCACCGGAAAAGGTAAGCACTCGTTTGGCCCAAGCCATAGGCGGCACCAAAATATGCCAAATACCACCGCCAATCAACAGAAACGCTACATAGATATGCCCACCGACTAAGTCTTCTAGGCTGCTAATGCTAGCAAAATGCGTTTGGTAGCCGTAGATGATCAGTGGATCAAGAGTTGGGGCAGCGATGACTCGAACCGTTTGATGGGTTGCATCATAGAGACCACCCCAGTACATGGCTTTGAAAACCAGCAGTAATGCGCCAGCTCCCAGGAACAACAAATGATGTCCTAAGATGATGCCGAGCTGTTTGGTATCACTCCAGTCAAAATCAAACATTTTTGCGCGACCGGATGCCGTCTCTAAGTCATCAGGAGCTTTAAAGGCGTGAAATAGTGCTCCTGCACCGAGGACAGCCGAGGAAATTAAATGGACTGCTCCTACCACAAAATAGGGATAGGTATCCACAACTTCTCCCCCGTCACCAACACCGAGCCCGAGGGTGGCAAGATGGGGTAGGAGAATTAATCCCTGCTCTCCCATAGGAATGTTGGGATCAAAGCCAGAAATCTCAAACAGGGTGAAGGCTCCTGCCCAGAAAGTGATGAGGGCAGCTTGGGCTACGTGGGCCGCAATAAAGAGCCCTGAGCGATCGGCAAAGCGAGCATTGCCCGCCCACCAATCGTATTGAACCTTAGGATTATCGTAGGTTTGCATCGGTCTATGAACCTGTAGTTATCATTGATCGCATTCAGCTTGTTGAGAACTAAATGCAACAAGCTGTCTCCAATTAGTTTAGATAGATTCTCAATAAAGTCAAATTAAGTTTTGTATCAAAAGTCGTGCTCTACAGCACCTTCTCGACTGCGCTTGACCAGGCTTGATGGGCTATACAAAGGTTTTAACGCCTTTGATGAGAAACCTGAGGCTGGTATGTGAGCACAGTAAAAGCTATCAGGGCATGGCTGAATCGCAACTATCTTGCACTAGTAAATTCTGAGTATGACGCGCACGCCCACACTTTTTTCGGGGTTGCTGAACGAGACGATGAACCTCTAGCGACAGGATCTGAAGCGCCACGCAATAGGTTGTGGAATCATGCCGCTATTTGGCACCGTCATTTTTTCGGGGTTGCTGAACGAGACGATGAACGTCTAGCCGCGGGATCTGACATTCAGCGTTGCTGAGTTGCAAGATGATGGGTGCTAGCGAACCGTGAACCAGACCGTACACTCACCATTCATGCACGCTCAAGGTAGGGCGAGCATTTTGCTCCCATTTTGATGTCACATGTTTATTCAGCAACATCAAAGCCATGAACATTCAACCAGATTTGAGATTACAACAAGGCTTGCAAATCTAACAGGAGGATTAGAGATTGTTCTGCACAAGGCATGAGGACAGCATGGCTAGCAAGGTTGGCTATCTGACTGCGATAGAAAGGTGGCAAAAGCATAATTTCCTGTAAGGGGAGCTTTATGACCTCAGGTGGATGTGACATGGGAATGCCTATTAGCTCACCGTTACGAGTTTGGGCAATCATTACCAATGGATGTACAGAGCCTAGTTTTGGAGATAAGGGGCGATCGCTCTCGGATAGCCCTGGCTGCAGAAGGTGTCTAGATATGTCTATAAACCGGATAGGCTGATTCTCAAATAATAAAATTGGATAAGAGCTGTGACGATGTTCTAGATCAATGGGATTCTGGGAGAGAGCGATCGCCGATCGCTGAACAATTCGTAGAACGGCTGCTAAGGGTAAGGCAAACTGATATCCCTGGTTTTGAAAGACAATGGCTTCACAGCTATCTAGGGGCGTATCTGAAGAAGTAGGAAGTGTTGCTGGCTGGCTAGATGAATCAAGCATACTATACCTGAAGATAATGTGTAAACAATCTAATGGTGAGCGTGACCTAGGGTTTGTTCAATCGTTTGAATGAGCTGGTCTTCTGAGTAGGGTTTGGTCACATAGGCAGATGCTCCCAGACCTAGGGCTAACTGTCGGTGCTTGTCACCGCTGCGCGAGGTTAGCATTACGATGGGAACCTTGGAGAGATTAGGATCTTTTCCTGCGTAGGAAAGCACTTCAAACCCATTCATCCGTGGCATTTCAATGTCACACAAGACAAGGGACACATCTGGATTCATCTGAAGGCGTTCGATAGCATCTTGACCATCTTGCGCCTGAAGGACTCGATACCCCTGTTGTTCCAGCATAAAGGTGAGGCTTTGTCGTAGCGTGATGGAGTCGTCAACGACGAGTAATACCTTAACTGGATTTAACGTCGAGACCAGACTATGGGGAGTTGCAGAGGGAAGTTGCAAAGGAGAGCGATCGCTTGCCAAGGCGGGCGAGGATTGAGAGGTCTGATGTTGTAATAATAAATCAAGATCGATAGCGAAGGAAAGATCGTTATTGCTGAGAATGGCTCCTCCGTAAATATAGGGTGGTGGTGTGATACCAGATAAAGGACGAATGACTAATTCTTGTTCACCTAAGACGCGGTCAACCTGTAGTGCCCACAGTTCTCCTCGTACCTTCAGCACTAAGATAGGATGCAGAGACGCATGGGAAATGTTGACATGCCTAGGGGCATTCGCCAATGAAGGTTGAGAAGAAATATTCCGGCAGTGTAAAACCTTCTGACTGCTCTGAGAATAAGATATAAGACTAGATAGATGGCGTACAGGAATCAATCGCTCTTGTCCTTGGTCAACAAACTTAAACGCTACCTGCCCTGTAAGTGTGGTATGAAAATCATGGGGTTGCGGCAGGATAATACGCTCAATTCGTTGAACAGGAAATGCATAGGAAATAGCGTTGACTTGGCAAACCAACAGTTTAGTAATGGTTAGCGATAAAGGAACTTGAACTACAAATGTGCTACCTTGCCCCGGTACTGAATATAACGCTATCGAGCCATTCATGGCAGCAACCTGAGTGGCAACAATATCTAACCCCATACCACGACCCGATAGCTCATTCACGTGGCTGCGAGTCGAGAACCCTGGCTGGAACAGAAAGTCCATGACGCGATCGCTATCCATGGAGGCGATCGCTGCTGCTGTTGTCAGCCCCAAGTCAACAGCTCGTTGAGCAACCATAGTTAGATCAATCCCACCTCCATCATCTCGTACTTCAATGGTGGTACGATTACCTTGATGATACGCCTCAATGTGAATGTGACCTGTTTCAGATTTATGAAGCGATCGCCGCACTTGGGATGATTCAATCCCGTGATCAAAAGCATTTCTAACTAGATGTAGAAGTGGATCGTAGAGTTTCTCAACGACCGCTTTATCAACTAAAATATCTGTTCCAACTAGGGAAAGGCTAACCGATTTATGATACGTGCCTGATAGTTGGGCTACCACTGGCGGTAAACGATTTAAGACAGTACCGATAGGAATCATGCGGATATCAGTTAGATCATCCCGCACCAAACCGAGAAGGCGCTGTTGAGATTGAGTTGTGCGCTGAGCTTGTTTTGCCGATTGGCTAACGGCTTCTACCATCTGTTCTAGATGCGAAAAATTGGTGAGGGTTGATTGCACTAAGGTATGCAATTCATTGTAGTGATCTAATTCTAATGTATCAAAGTCTGAGGTTAGCGAGACTAGACCAGGGCGGGTGAACTGCTGTTGATTATGCTGCAATGGACTGAGCGATCGCTCTCCAATAGAAGAACGAATGACCAGATGATCTGTCCAATCTTGAATCTGATAAAGACATTGGCGATGCTGCCGTAAATGATCGAGGAGAGCCTGGATCTGGAGACGTAGATAGTCATCTTGATCTGCCTGACGATTTTGATTGATTAATAGCTCACCGGCATAATGATTTAAGCTTTCTAATTGATTAAGCTCCACTCGAATGGATGCATGAATCTTGGGCTTATTAGAAGAAGACTCCGGAAACGTCACCGCTTCAGATGGATCAGGCAGGTGCGAAGGATTTAATTTAGAAGAAGGGATAGGTTGATGATCCTCAACTATAGGAGCGATCGCCTCTAATACCTTAGCAACGGGTAAATTGGATGAATCTACATCTTTTCCCAGAGATGAAAAATTATCTGACTCCACAGATTCATCGAACATAAGGATATCTAGATCAAACTCCGAATCCTCGTCTGAAAACTCCTCCGGCACTTGGGGCTCAACCCCAGTTTCTAACTCATCTATGCACGGTAAATCTAAATCTACGCTAGGTGTAGACAAGTCCGGCACATGGTCTGTATTCATACCTGCTAGATATTGCAATTCTGGAGATGGATAGCCACCCTGAATGCGATCGCCCCCTAAAACTTGCTGTTTGCCTGCTGTAAAGTCTTGAAGGGCTAGGGTAGCGATCGCCATCTCTTGGTCAGGATGGGCAGCTAAGGCAGCTAGCGTAGCTTGAGCGATCGCTCCAAAGCCAGGTAGATTCAACGACTCCGCAAAGCCGAGGAACATTTCAGCCTGGGTTGAGAGAGTTTTGGCAAGAAACGGATCGCCCTGCTGCAAAGCTGTTTGTATTAGGTTAAGACGTTGAGTGACGCCCATTTCAAACATAGACTCAACCATATCAAACCCAAGCTCTGTTGAGGTTGGGATGGCGGCCTCTGGGTTAAACGCATCACCAAACTTATCTTGTAGACGAGCAATGATGTTAGCTGCTCGGTTCATGACGTCAGAATCATCCATAGGCTGTTGGTTCAGAGCAGCAGCTACAGGACGGCGCAGACATTCATATCCATCAAAAAGGAGCGCCTCTACTTCTGCATCAATCTCAATATCTGGATTATAAAAAGCCTTAAAAACATCTTCCAAGACATGGGCAACCTCACGGATCGTACGCTGTCCTACACTGGCGGCAGCTCCTTTTAAGGTATGGGCCGCTCGCATAAGGTTATGAACCTTAACGGTGCTGCGCTCCTGCCGAATACTCAGCAGCTCCTGTTCTATAACCTGAAGAAGATCCTGGGCTTCAGTGATGAAGTAAGCAAAATTTTGATCTTGGAATGCATCAGATGGAGACATAGGATATTAGAGAAAAAGGTTAGAAATAATGATCAAATTCGCTTCAAGATAAACCCATTCAGCAGAAAGCACTATAGATCCATGAGATGGGTTATTGGCAGCATAATGCATCAAGTCCTTATAAGACCGTGCGTTACGGCTATGTCTAACAGAACACGGCACACGGCTTGCTTAGATCCTAAGGGGGCTCCCCTAGTTCTTTTATTCAGGAAAATATAGGAAACTAGGGGAGTGTTGCAGCAAAGTCGAGATAGAATAAGAGCGATCGCTCTTTATTGCACCTTGAACTGACCCACGCTCTTTTGTAAATCCTCTGCTGTAGTGAGGAGTGCTTGGAACGAGGTGGCAATTTGGGTTGAGTTTGTTGACGTTGTATGGGCGATCGCCGCCACATCATTCATAGCTTGCGTCACCGCATCAGACTGTTGAATTTGTGCTTGGGTTGATGATGTAATGCCCTGAATTAGTTCGCGAATCTGAGCTGTAGCCGTTACGATATCGTTGAGGCTTTGGCGTGTTTGGGTAACCAAATGAGTACCCTGCACTACCTGCTGAATTCCCGCATCCATAGCCGTCGATACAGCACTAGTTTCAGCCTGGATTTCCTGCACCAACTTTTCAATCTCTCCAGTCGCCTCAGATGACTGCTGAGCAAGCGATCGCACCTCATCTGCCACCACAGCAAACCCTCGACCATATTCCCCGGCACGGGTGGCTTCAATGGCGGCATTTAGGGCCAAGAGCTGGGTCTGAGTCGTGAAATTACCAATGAGACTGACCACCTTGGAGATCTTCTGTGACGATTCACTTAAGCGCTTAATTTTCTTGGTTGCCTCCGACACGGTTTCTCGAATAGCGAGAATTCCCTCCACGGTGAGGTTCATAGCGCTATCGCCCCGTTCCACCGTTTCGTTAGCCCGCTGCACTGCTGTTTCCACCCGCTGGGCATCCTGCGCAACCGACTGCGTAGCGCTGACCATTGATGCCAACTGCTGGAGCGCTTTTGTGATTTGCTCTAACTCCTGCTGGGTTTGCTGCGTGAGCTGAGCGATCGCTCCTCCACTAGCGTGAGATGTCTCTCCAACCTCACTTGCGGCTGTTTTAACCTGGGTTACTAACTTCCGCAGCGACTGAATGGTGTTGTTGTAGGCATCCGCAATAGTACCGACAGCATCTTCTGTAACTGGAGCCCGTACGGTAAGATCACCTTCTAACGCTGGACGTACAGCCGACAACATCTGTACAATGCGCTGCTGGAGTTGACTGTTCGCAATTTTTTCCTGTTCTGCTAGAGCACTCAGTTGCTGAGCCTGAGCCTGCACCTGTTCAATCACCTCGATCTGAAATAGGGCATTGCCAATTTGTGAACCGACTTGATTGAGCAGGGTCATTTCTGTATCTTCCCACTGCCGCGCATCGCGATTGTGGTAGGCTCCCAAGAGTCCCCACAGTTCATTTCCTTTGAAAATTGGAGCAATCATGTAGGCTTTGGTGCCCCAGCTTTCTAAAAGCTCCACATGACAGTCGGCATGACCGACTGTATAGATATCAGAAACAGCAAGAGACTGATTTTGCTTATAACGACCACCTTGATTCTCTTGGAGGTAAGTATCTTTCACTCGTGCTAATTCGGTATCCACCAGTGGAATCCAATCATAACCAACATCCTCCACGATAAATTCACCGCTCCAGTCGGGTTCAAATCGATAAACACCTACACGGTCAGTTTCTAAGACCTGGCGAACGTCACGGGTGATATAAGCCAGCAGCCCCTTACTATTTAAGTTTTGCTGCTGAATACGCTCAATAAATCGCTGACCGATTTGACCAATAATTCTGGCATATTTTTTCTCTCGCTCGGCTTGTTTGCTTAACTGGAATGACTGTTCTTCTATCTGGCGATTGTACTGAATCTGTTGTAGAGCAACACCTAACTGTATACCTACTTGATTGAGTACCTGCAGCTCCTCCTCTTGCCAATCTCGTCGGCTAGAATTTTGGTAGGCTCCTAACAATCCCCACAATTTATCTTGATAGAAGATAGGAGCAATCATGTAAGCCTTAACCTGAAACTGCTCCAAGATTTCTACATGACAGGGAGAATGTCCGATGGTGTAAATATCATCTACGACAAAGGATTCTTGCTTAGCATAGCGTCCTCCCTGGGTTTCTTGCAGATGAGTATCTTCCCACA
>NZ_JACSWB010000254.1 GCF_016888135.1 Leptolyngbya sp. CCY15150 | reverse complement strand
AGGTGCGGCTCTCCTTCACCAATTTCGACCGTAATGGCATCGCGGGCGATCGCGGTACGGCCAATTTGGTCATCCTCGACAACTCATCGGTTGAACCACCGCCAGGTCGGGTGCCTATCTACAACTTCTCATCTCAGAGCTATCAAGTGCGGGAGGGCGATCGCCGCCGCATTGTGGAAATTGTGCAGGTAGTGCGCTCCGGCAATACTGCCATCAGTTCGCAGGTTGATGTGCGGTTGAGGGGTCTCTCTGCTACAGCAGGCGATGACTTTGGGGCAGGCCCTGTGCAGGTGCAGTTTAGTGCTGGTGAAACGATCCAGGCAGTGCCGATTACCATCTTGGCGGATGACCTGGTGGAAGATGACGAAGAGGTGCGGCTCTCCTTCACCAATTTCGACCGTAATGGCATCGCGGGCGATCGCGGTACGGCCAATTT
>NZ_JACSWB010000253.1 GCF_016888135.1 Leptolyngbya sp. CCY15150 | reverse complement strand
TTGGCAATGATGACAATCCACCGGCGATCGCTATTTCCAATGCTTCGGTGCTGGAGGGCGATCTCGGTGATACCGGCACGGCGGTGTTCACCGTTAGTCTGAGTAATCCCAGCCAAGAAGCGATCGCGGTGACCTACAGCACCGCTGATAATACGGCCACGTCGGGAGGAGCTGTGGCGGCTGGCAACGGTGACTATATCCCCGTGGTGGACGGGGTGCTGAATTTCGCGGCAGGCGAGACCCTGAAGCTGATTACCATTACGGTGAATGGCGACGATATCAGCGAGGGGACGGAAACCTTTAACGTCAACCTCACCGATACGGGTGGGGCCACGCCTAGCAATGTCTCAGGCATTGGCACCATTGGTGATAATGACCAACTCCCGCAGATCACCATCTTGAATACGGCGGTGCAAGAAGGAGCGTTGGGCGAAACAGCGATCGCCACCCACACGGTACTCTTGTCAGATCCAAGCGCCCAAACGGTAACCGTTGGCTTTGCTACGGCCAACGGCACGGCCAGCGTGGCCAACAATGACTATCTCGCCACCTTTGGACAACTGACCTTTGCTCCAGGGCAAACCGTAGCCACCATCAATGTCACGGTGGTTGGAGATGATACCTTTGAGCCGGCTGAAACCTATGTGGTCAACCTCAGCAATCCCAGCAATGCTGGTCTGAGTAACGCCCAGAGCATTGGCACCATCGAAAATGATGATCTCCAGCCGGTGATCTCAATCTTTGGGGTGACGGTGGATGAAGGGGATGCGGGGACGACTCTGGCACCATTCACGGTGCAGTTGTCTCGACCCAGCTCTGCGCCGGTGATCGTGGCCTATCAAACAACAAATGGCACGGCAACAACAGCTCCTGGCGTGGGCGGCAATGACTATACGGCGGCCTCCGGCTTCGTGACCTTTGCCGCTGGGCAAACGACTCAGGTGGTGAACATTACGGTGAATGGCGACACCACCTTTGAGGGTGGCGGCCTTGAAACCTTTGATGTGCGGCTGAATAATCCCACGGGCGGCATTCTGAGCTCCAGCGCTCGTCAGGCCACGGGCGGCATTCAAGACGACGATGACCTTCCTACGGTGGTGATCAACGATGCCAGTGTCATTGAGGGAGATGCGGGTACCAGTGATTTGATCTTCACCGTGTCGCTGTCAGGGGTGAATGCGGACACCGCTCAGGTGGACTACCAGGTGAATGATGGCACGGCCACCGCTGCCAATAATGACTACCTTGCCGATACGGGCACCTTGGTCTTTACGCCAGGGCAAACCGAGCAAACCCTGACGGTGCAAGTGGTCGGTGATACGTCGTTTGAAGACGACGAGACTCTCACCGTAGCGCTATCTGGTTTCGACGGCATGGCGGCTGGGAATGCGGTTGTGGGTACGGGCACGATCTTGAATGATGATCAGCCCACGACCTACAACTTTGAACGGGCTGCCTATCGCCTGCGGGAAGGAGACAGAAGAGCGATCGTGGATCAGGTACAGGTGGTGCGATCGGGCGATATTAACCAGGCCAGTACGGTAACGGTGTTGTTGGCGGCAGGCAACCCTCCTGCCACGCCTAGGGTAGACTTCACGCCCGGGCCAATCACCGTGACCTTTGCCCCCCGACAAACCACGGCATCTGTTTCCCTTGAAATATTAGGCGACACCGACTTTGAACCCGATGAGGTGATCAATCTTTCCTTTGGCACCCCGGGCAATAGCGGACGCATTGGCACCACCCGCCCCACCACGACGTTCACGATCCTGAACGATGACCCAGAACCCCAGATCTATGAGTTCAATCGAGCCTCGTACAGTGCCCGCGAGCCGAGGCGCGATCGCCGCATTGTCGAAACGGTGCAGGTAACGCGTTCGGGAGACATTACGGTCGATTCGCGGGTTGATGTGCGGCTGACGGGAACATCGGCAACGGCGGGCAATGACTTCTTGTCTGGGCCCGTGCGGGTGCAGTTTAGCGCTGGTGAGACGGTGCAGTTGGTGCCGATTACCATCCTGGCCGATGACCTGGTGGAAGATGATGAAGAGATGCGGCTCTCCTTCACCAATTTCAACCGCAATGGCATCGCGGGCGATCAAAATACGGCCACCTTCACCATTCTCGATAATCCTCCTCCGGTTGAACCACCGCCGGGTCGGGTGCCTATCTACAACTTCTCATCTCAGAGCTATCGAGTGCGGGAGGGCGATCGCCGCCGCATTGTAGAAATTGTGCAGGTAACGCGCTCCGGCAATACGGCCATCAGTTCGCGGGTCGATGTGCGGCTGAGAGGTACCTCTGCTACAGCAGGCGATGACTTTGGGGCAGGCCCTGTGCAGGTGCAGTTTAGCGCCGGTGAGACGATCCAGGCGGTGCCGATTACCATCCTGGCGGATGACCTGGTGGAAGATGACGAAGAGGTGCGGCTCTCCTTCACCAATTTCGACCGTAATGGCATCGCGGGCGATCGCGGTACGGCCAATTT
>NZ_JACSWB010000252.1 GCF_016888135.1 Leptolyngbya sp. CCY15150 | reverse complement strand
ATTGACATTCGTGACGGTAATGGTGAGCAGTTGCGCGGTACTCAGCCCCCCAGCATCCGTAACAGTTACTTCAACGGCATAGGTATTGTTGCTTCCGTCATCAAGGGGCGTTTCAAAATCAGGGGCATTGAGGAAGGACAGGGCACCGGTTGTGGCATTGATGTCAAAGAAGACTTGGTCATCGCCGCCGCTGAGGCTGTAGGAGAGTCCATTGCCTTCACTGTTGGTATCGTCAGTAGATTGAATGTCAATGACGGCGGTGGTATTTTCTGCCACATTGACGGCGGCGCTGGTGATAATGCTGGGCGCTTCGTTGCCTCGCCCAAAGACCACATAGCTGGAGCCGGGAAGGGTACTCATAAAGCCTACACGGGTTGCGCCAATAATCAGGTCATCAACGCCATCGCCATTGATATCCCCAGCACTGCTCACCGAACCACCGGAACGGTCAAATTCCGCGGCACCATCGAGGCGAAAGCCGTTATTGCCATCGAGGGCAGAGAGGTTCTGCGTCGCACTAAAGCCATTCGCTTTACCAAAGACCACATAGCTGGAGCCGGAAAAGGTGCCGTTGGGGCTTGCATATTCTGCGCCAATAATCAGGTCATCAAAGCCGTCGCCATTGACATCCCCAGCACTGCTCACCGAACGACCGGACTGGTCATCTGCCGCCACGCCATCGAGGCGAAAGCCGTTGCTGCCATCGAGGGCAGAGAGGTTCTGGGTCGCACTAAAGCCACTGGCTTTACCAAAGACCACATAGCTGGAGCCGGAAAAGTTGCCGTTGTTGGAGGCAAAGAGTGCGCCAATAATCAGGTCATCAAAGCCATCGCCATTGACATCCCCAGCACTGCTCACCGAACGGCCGGAACGTTCATTTCCCGCCACACCATCGAGGCGAAAGCCATTGCTGCCATCGAGGGTGGAGAGGTTCTGGGTCGCACTAAAACCATTCGCTTTACCAAACACCACATAGCTGGAGCCGGAATTACCGCCGTTGGGGTCGGCATAGCCTGCACCAATAATCAGGTCATCAAAGCCATCGCCATTGACATCCCCCGCACTGCTCACCGAACGACCGGACTGATCATCTACCGCCACGCCATCGAGGCGAAAGCCGTTATTGCCATCGAGGGTAGAGAGGTTCTGGGTCGCACTAAAGCCACTGGCTTGGCCAAAGACCACATAGCTGGAGCCGGAAAGGTTGCCGTTGGGGGCGGCAAAGAATGCGCCAATAATTAGGTCATCAAAGCCATCGCCATTGACATCCCCAGCGCTGCTCACCGAATAACCGGCACGGTCAAATGCCGCTGCGCCATCGAGACGAAAGCCATTGCTGCCATCTAGGCTGGAGAGGTTCAGCGTTGGACTAAACCCTGTATCCCGACCAAACACTACATAGCCAGATCCGGAAACGTCGCCGTTGTTGGAGGTACGGGGTGCGCCAATAATCAGGTCATCAAAGCCATCGCCATTGACATCCCCGGCACTGCTCACCGAATAACCGGACTGGTCACCTACTGCCACGCCATCGAGACGAAAGCCGTTGTTGCCATTGAGGGTGGAAAGATTGAGAGTGCTACTAAACTCATCGCCCCTGCCAAACACTACATAGCTAGAGTTGGCACCGACTGCGCCAATGATCAGGTCATCGAAGCCATCGCCGTTGACATCCCCCGCACTACTCACCGAAAAACCAGACTGGTCATTTTCCGCCACACCATCGAGGCGGAAGCCATTGCTGCCATCGAGGCTGGAAAGGTTCAAAATAGGGTCGAAGCTCATGGATTTAGATTCCTTAAATGGGGTTTACGGTT
>NZ_JACSWB010000251.1 GCF_016888135.1 Leptolyngbya sp. CCY15150 | reverse complement strand
ATTGAGAACAGTGTCAATAGATTTGTTGAAAAAGCTCATTCTTTCGTTCAGGATTCGGCAGATTGGGCAAGCTACTGGTCAAAATGAGAATTGCTGGTGTAAGCCGGTCAACCTTGCGAAAATCACCATCTTGCTTGACCATGGCTATCATATTGAATGGATTGTGAGCGCCTTGCAAGCCATCTATCCAGGCATCTTGAGCAAGGTTCGCTTTGAACGTTTGGCCAAACTCTCCAAGCAAGACAAGCAAGCCCAAGGAAAGTCCGGGTTTGTCGTGGTGGAAGTCCGATGGGTGGTTGAGCGGTCACATGCCTGGATGGAACGCTGCAAAAGCTTGGTGAAAAATTTTGAGCGCACGCTCCCTCATGCCACAGCCAAGCTTAATCTTTGTTTTATCCGACTCATGCTCAAACGACTTGCTGTTGCTTAGCTTTCATCCGGATGGAGCGACTGCACTGAAGCATCGGTGACTTCCGAAAAAGATCCCAAATGGGTTCTATAAGCGCTGTAGGGTGGGCACTGCCCACCATCTGAAAGAAAGTTATTTAGAGATTATCTTGCGGCAGAGGTCAATCCAAATTCGTATTTAGGGATACCGAAAACTTAAACAGGGGCTTTAGCGGTATGCCCTACGGTGAGGCCTACTCTGTAGCCCCGTCAAGATCAGTTTTGGATCAGCAAATTTCTGATCCAAAACTGATCTTTCACCGCTGGGTTAATTGAGCCACACTTCAGGAGTACGCAACGTACACCTGTTTCTTCAACGTTTATTCTTCAACACACACAAGGAGACCACCCATGAACCAGAAAACTCAGACCCAACCAGCGACGAACAAGCAGCCCCAGCCCCCGGTGAAGTACCCCGAACTCAGCGATGCTGAGCTAGAGGTAATCTGCGGCGGCGGCAACCTCATAGGAAGAAAGCGGTAGGAACTCCGGCCATGATCACCAAGGTGTTTACGCCTAGGCTCATAGCAAAAGTCTGCTAAAGCAGACCGGGGAACTTGCCTCCCAATCCTCTTCAGAGGATTTCCGCTTTGAGCGTGGGACTAGAAGTCCCACGCTCGGCTTTAAGGAAGCACCCCCTCAAATCCGCCCCACCTTGACAGGGGTGGTAGAGGCAGGCCCGCTGGGGTGTTGAGCAACAGCCTAACGGGCTTTGACTGACGCTCAATGGTCTCAAATCGATAAGAACGATGAACCATTCCACGCTAAAACCTTCTGCAACACTGGCCCAGTCGGCCCAGATCATCGGCCTGCATGCAGACTACGCCGCCACCTATGAAACGCTGACCTACCCTAATTTTTGGCCTGTGCTGCACAGCATGGCGGAGAATCCCAGTGTGGTTGCGGTCGGGGCAGAAGTGGAGGGTGTGCCGGTGGGGTTGGCGATCGCCTGCCTGGATCGCTCTGACGACTCTGTTAATAGAGAGGATGATCAGCCATTGCAGGGGCAGGTGCTATCGCTGTTTGTGACCCCTGAACATCGCAATCGGGGGCTGGGCCGTTTGCTGCTCACCCATCTAGAGACCCAACTGTGCGATCGCGGCTGCCAGCAGCTAGAGATTCGTTACCTGAGTAGCCCTCAGTCGCCAGCGCTAGAGCAAATTTTGGTGCAGCAGCAGTGGTTTGCCCCCCAGGTCACGGCTCTGGTGTGCTACGCCTCCACCGATCGCGTCAGGCAGGCCCCACCGCCCCATTTGGTCGATTATTTGGGGCGCTGGCTCGATCGCCTCCCCGCCCATTACCAGTTCTTTCTCTGGACTGAGCTAACGCCAGCGGAACGCACCGACCTAGAGCAACGGATGCAGGGCGATGGGCTGATGCAGCGCTTTAACCCCTTTCTGGACGCCGACCGGCTAGAGCCGTTGAATAGCCTGGGATTGCGCTGCGACAATCGCATCATCGGGTGGGTGATCACCCACCGCATCGCCGCTGACACCATTCGCTACACCCAGATGTATGTAGACCCGGCTTCTCAGCCCCTCAGCCGCAGCACCCTACTGCTGGCCAAGGCCATTCAGCTCCAGGTCGAGCAGTTGCCCCACACTAAGGGCACCTTTCGCGTCGATATCGACAACGCCCCGATGGTGAGGTTTGTTCACCGCCGCCTCAAGCCCTACTTGGATGAAGTTCGCACGGCCTACTGTGCCATCAAGATCTTGCAATAAATAGTCCTGCCCTAGAGTTTTTTCCCATGACCTACACCTGGTTATTGCAGCACAGCGGCGAAGACTGCGCCGCCGCCAGTTTGGCCATTGTTGCCCAGCACTATGGGCGATCGCTGCCGATCAATCACGTTCGCAGTATGGTGGGCACCGGGGCCGGGGGCACCACCCTGCTGGGGCTAAAGCGAGGGGCAGAGGCCCTGGGGTTTGAGACCCAGGCAATTCAGGCCGACCCCGACATCTTGCAGAGGCTCGACACCCTCATCCTGCCTGCCATTCTCTACTGGAAGGGCTACCACTTTGTGGTGTTTTACGGTCGGCGGGGCCACCAGTATGTGCTCTCTGACCCCGCCGTGGGGGTGCGCTACCTCAGCCGTGAGGAGCTGCTGAAGGGCTGGCAGGGTTACTTGATGTTGCTGCTGACGCCCGACCCGGCCCGCTTTGGGGCTCAAGCCTTAGACCCAGAGCCGATCAACCCCTTCGAACGGCTGCTCCATCGGCTCTGGCAGCAGCGCCGCATTCTCAAGGGGCTGCTGCCGCTGAATCTGCTGGTGGGGGTGCTAGCGTTGGCCACGCCGCTGCTGCTGCAATTTTTGATCGATCGCGTGTTGGCCCCCGGCAATGCGCCCTGGCTCGCCCCTGTCGCTGTGGGGGTAATGGCGATCGCCCTGCTGAATAGCGGCCTGACCTGGGTGCAGGCCAATCTGGTGGCGGCCTTTGCCGAACGGCTCCAGCAGAGCCTGAAGCTCGACTTTGGCCAGCAGGTGCTGCACCTACCCTTGACCTACCACGAAGCTCGCCGCAGCGGCACGGCGATTCGCCGCTTGGTGGATATTCAGCAGATTAACCAGGTGATTTCGCAACTGGTGATTGAGCTACCGATCAAAGGGTTTATTGGCCTAGTAGCCCTGGGGCTGATAGTTATCTACAGCTGGCCCTTGGGGCTGGTGACCCTGGCTATGGGGCTGGTCATGATGGCGGTGACCCTGGCGTTTCAGCCCACCCTGCGCCAGGCAACCCATCGGGCCTGCGTTACCGCTGGCGACAATGCCGGGCTGCTGTCGGAGGCATTTAACGGGGCGCTGACCCTAAAGATGATGGCGGCGGCCCCCCAGGTTTACCCCGAGCTACAGCGGCGATCGCACCAAGAGTCGCAGCACAACCTGCGGGCGGCCCGCATTCGCATTGCCAATACTACGCTGACGGAGGCGATCGCCGGGCTGGGCACCGTGGCGCTGCTGTGGCTAGGCAGCGAGCTGGTATTTCGGGGACAGCTCACCATCGGTACCCTGGTGGCCATTTATGGCTTAAAAGAAGGGGTATTACAGTGGGCTACCGCCACGGTCAAACTGATCGGCGACTGGAGCCAAATTAAAGCGATTACCCGCCTGCTGGCCGAGCTGTTTGAATATACCCCCGAGGGCCAGGGTGATGCCGCTAAACCCTGGATTCCGCTGGCCCCCGCCGCTGATATTCACCTTAAAAATGTCTCGTTTCACTATCCGGGGCGGCGCACCCTGATCGACCACCTCTCGGCGCACATTCCTGGCGGGCAGGTGGTGGCGCTGATTGGCCCATCGGGCTGCGGCAAAAGCACCCTGGCCAAGCTGCTCACCGGGCTATACCCGCTTCAGAGCGGCGAGATCTGGCTGGGCGATCGCCCGCTACCCGACTTTCCGCTGCCCTGTCTCCGCCAGCAGGTGGCTCTGGTGCCCCAGGAGGCGTTTTTTCTGCACCGCTCCATTGTCGAAAACTTTCGTCTGGCAGCGCCCAACGCCACGCTGGCCGACATCGTAGCCGTCTGTGAAATCGCCGGAGCCGATGAGTTTATTCAGCAAATGCCCCAGGGCTACGACACGGTGCTGGGAGCTGTGGGGGCCAATATCTCGGGGGGGCAAAAGCAACGACTAGCGATCGCCCGCGCCCTGCTCAACCATCCGCCCGTGCTGATTTTAGATGAGTCGACCGCCAACCTCGACCCCCTGACCGAAACCGATGTGTTAGAGCGGGTGCTAGCCCATCGCCGGGGACAGACCACGATTTTAATTAGCCATCGTCCCCAGGTAATTCGCTACGCCGACCACATTGTCATGCTCGACCGGGGGCAGCTGCAATTTAGCGGTGTGCCCCAGGCGTTTTATTCCGACCAGAGCGCACCGTCGGCCCAGGCCTTTTGGCCACAGACGGTCATGAGTTAATGCTCCGTCAAGCCCATCTCAAGGAGGCTGCCATGTCATCGACTTACCCCGTAACTACCCCAGCTAGGCCGCCTTTGCCCCCAGGGCAAGATTTGGTGGTAATTAGCACTGAGCTAGCAGGCTATCGGTTTTTGGCGCAGAATGTGATCCCTAAGGTGGAGGTGTTGTTGCTGAGCCGAGGGCGGGATGGCGTGACGGCGATCGCCCAACAACTGGCCACCCTGCCCTCGATTCGCCGCCTACACCTGGTGACACCGGGCGGGGCTGAGGGGCTGCACCTGGGTAGCGTCACCCTCCGCTCCGACAACTTGCCCAACTATGCCAGGGCGCTGTATCAGTGGCGATCGCACCTGGCCCCCCGCGCCGAAATTTTGATCTACAACGGTGAAGTGGCCCGCACTGAGGCAGGCAAACTGCTGATCGATGTGTTGCATCATCTGACCGGGGCGGCGATCGCTGCCTGCACCACCCCACCCAATGCCGCCTTTCCTCAGGGCCGCTGGGAAGTGGACTGCTCAACGCCATCATTATCACCCTCGCTGGCGCTGCCCCTAGATCTGGTCAGCCCTGGCTTTGGGCACCGCCATGCCCCTGATCCACGGCGGGTAGCCCCCCTGATCGATATTGCAGACTATCTGGCCTATCCGCTGCCTGCATTGTGATATCACACAAATCACTGAATACATGGCAGATTTAGATTTTCCTAAGCTGCTATTTTGGGTTGCGGATTTCAATTTAGATAGATTGCTTCGCCACATTTCTTTGGTTCTCTAGAGTCAGAAAAATAGCTGGAAATTTCAAGTTTCTGATCGGCTAAAATTTCCGGTTTTTTTAGTCTTTTAGAATGACTTTTTCTTCAGTTTATTTCAGATTTTATTCAGCAAACTCTCAGGGTTTAAGAGCATTATTTTTTGTAATTGCCTTTGTATTTCTTGGAGCTTATTCTGCGCGTTTAGTTCAGGCAAAAATTATTCACGCCAAGTTCAAATCAGGAGCTATAGCTTTCCCACTTTTCTCTGAAATGGGGTGATTGACTGTGCCCTGATTGACGGGAAGATCGTCAGCCTGTACTACAGATTTTTCAACCCATAGCAGCCCTTTTACAATCCTTTGGAGAACTCCGATGGCTACCTTCAACGTCACGACAACTAACGATATTATTGACGCCAACGATGGCGTACTGAGTCTACGAGAGGCGATCGCTGCGGCGGGCAGTCTCCCTGGACGAGATACCATCATGCTTCCTCTCAGCGGCACGATTACGCTCAACAGTTCGCTGCCCACCCTGCGCACCGGGAATGATCTGACAATTCAAAGCAGCAGCCGGTTCTCCACTATTTCAGGCGACAACCAGCACCAGCTCTTTGCCATTGATGGAGCCAACGTCACCTTTGAAAACCTCACCCTGGCCCAGGGGTTGGCGATCGGCGGCAACGGTGTCAATGGTGGGGGCGGCGGTGGCGGTTTTGGCGGCGCGCTGTTCATTAATAACGGCTCTGTCGTGGTGGATAACGTCACCTTTTTGAATAACCGGGCGATCGGCGGCAACGGCACCTTTGGCAGTCGGGGCGGGCGCGGCGGTAACGATTCCAGTTCTGGTCGCAACGGCGGCGATCCCGGCGTCGGTGGAGCCTTTAATGCTAACGCAGGCACGCTCATTACCGGGGGTGGGGTCATTCTGGGCGGGAACCCTGGCCAGGGCGGTCGCCCCTTCCCCAACGGCGATTCCCAAGGGCGGCCAGGTCAGCCGGGTGGAAATATCACGTTCTTTGGCTCAGGGGGTGGCTCTGGCGGGGCAGGCGGCGGCGGCGCGGGCGGTGGCGGGGCCTTTGAATCGGCTGGCAATGGTGGACGCGGCGGCGGTGGCAGCGTGGGTGGCTTTGGTGGCGGTGGCGGTGGTGGCGGTGGCGGTGGCGGCGGCGGGGCCAACGTCCTCGGTGGTCAAACGGGCTCAGGCAACCTGGGGGGCGTCGGGGCCCTGGGGGGACCGCTCGGTGGCCGGGGCGGCAACGGGCAAAATGGCCGCAGTGGCGAATCTACCTTTTCGGGCAATAGCCCCGGCAATGGTGGCTTTGGCGGCCAGGGCGGCGGCGGCGCTGGCCTGGGCGGTGCCATCTTTGTGCGCACCAACGCCGACCTAGACATCAGCAACAGTCGGTTTGAGGGCAACACCGCCACGGGCGGCAGCGGCTTTGGCCCAGGTCAGGGCGTTGGTGGGGCTATTTTTGTGCAAGCGCCCGTGCTCGTGAGTGAACTCGGTGGGGTGGTGCGGCAACACAATCTGACCTTTGTCAACAACAGCGCCAGTTCTACGGCGGCCAACACCTTTGGCGAGCTGGCCGACTTGCCCCTCACCCCCATCGGACAAAACAACCCCCTCGCCAGTATCAATGTGGGTGCTTTTAGTGTGCCGACCTTGGTGGATGAGAATGGCGACGGCGATCTCGATCTGTTCATCGGAGCCAGCGATGGGAGGATCAGCATCGCCCGCAATGAGGGAACTGTGCTTGACCCCAGCTTTTCGGCTCCGATCACCATTCGAGATCTGGGCGATCGCAGCACGCCGACGTTTGTGGACATTGACGGCGATGGCGACCAAGACCTGTTTGCCGGAGATACCTTTGGCCGCATCCACTACTATCGCAATCGCGGCAGCGGCAGCGGGGCCAGTTTTGCGCCGCCAATCATTAACCCCTTCGGCATCTCTGGGGGCGGTGGCTTAGCTCACCCTGCCTTTGCCGATATCGATGGCGATGGCGATCATGATCTGTTTGTGGGCACCGCCGACGGCACAATTTTGTTCTATCGCAACACCGGCACCCGCACGAATCCCAGCTTTGTGCGAGGAGCCAACAATCCCTTTGGTTTGCGGCCTGCGGTGGGTGCGGCTGCGCCCCACTTTGCCGATGTCGGCAACGATGGCGATTTTGATGTCGTGATTGGTGCCGCCGATGGCACGACTCGATTTTTTGAAAATATCGGCACCCCCACAGCTCCCCGATTTGTCGAGTCATCACTGATTCGCTTGCCCGATGTGGGCACCAACGCCACCCCGGTTTTAGCTGATATCAATGGCGATGGTTTCCTCGATGCCTTTATCGGCAACCAGAACGGCGTCGTGAATTTTGTCAATGGGGTGGCCCTGGGCGGCAGCTATCCAGTACCGGTCTATCGGGGTGAGGATGACGTTGTTTTAGGCGGGTTTGGCGGTGTAGGTCGCGGGTCAAACCCTTCCCCTGAAACCAGGGCAGCCATTGATGAACTGCACTTCTTTGGCGCGGGACTAACGGCTGAGAACCTATTGCTCACTCAAACTGGCGACGATCTTGCAATTCGCTTTGACGGAGTGGATGACACCCAGGTGATTTTGCGTGGCTTTGCCCTAGAAGACCTGGATAACCTACCTACCGGGATCGGCAACATTCTCTTTGACGGTGACGAGACTATCCAGGACAGCTTTGATGTGTTCAACGCCGACTCCACCCAGAGCCGGATCTGGAACCGCAACACGGTCACGTTCTTGAATGACCTGGACAATCTGGTGCTGGGCTTTAACGATTCAGACGATGTGATTAACGGCCAGGGCGGCGACGACATCATTTTGGGTCTCAGCGACAATGACCTGCTGCGAGGCGGTGAGGGTGATGACATCCTCGATGGCGGCCTGGGCAGCGATGTGATTACCGGCGGCCTGGGTGCCGACACCTTCCGCTTCGGCGCAGACCTGATCGCCAGCGACGGCGGCGACTTCGATGTGATTACCGACTTTGAGGCCATTGATCGCCTCGACTTCAGCGGCTTTTTGGGCGCGGGCGGTGAGTTTTCGCTGGCAGTGCTGGGCGATCATCTGATTGCCAACCTCAGCACGGGCGACCAGTTGACGGTGTCGGGCAATGTTCAGGCGGCATCGGCTCAGTTGGTACCCTTAGCAACGGATGTAGCGATCGCCTAACCCCCCAGGGCAAACGCATACTCATGAAGCCAGCACCTTGAGAAGATAATCGTTATGCGAGTGTGCTGCAAGCGAGTCGCGATGACGCGGCAGCGCAAGGACTGGATAAATTCTGGTCAAATCGGTGGATGACCCCTGCGGCCATCCTGTCCGGCCACATTGATCAAACAGTCGAACGCTGCCTAAAACATTCAACCGTGCTGACGATCCAAGACACGACTGAATTAGACTTCAGCACTCACCGCAGCACCCGAGGCTTGGGACCCATCAGCGATGCCTCAGCGATGGGACTCAAAGTCCACCTAACCCTGTGTAGTAGCGATGCGGGCGTGCCCTTGGGCATCTTGCAAGAAACCGTGTGGGCCAGAGAGAAGACTCGACGCGGCGCGGGCTATCGCGATCGCCAAACGGCGATCGAAGAGAAAGAAAGCTACCGGTGGCTGGAGCATCAGGAAGCCAGTCAACAACTCATTCCCGAATCCGTAGAAGTCATCACCATCACGGATCGCGAAGGTGACATCTATGACCTGCTGGTTGACTGACAAAACTCATGACTGAAAGCTGTAGGATCGGGCTGTAAACTCACGTTCCAGGTGTTTCTTATCTTGCTTTTTCGAGGCTGAGGCAGGGGTAGGATCGTGCCCCCCTTGCAAGGCAACCGTGGCAAACTAACGACCAGCCTTGATGCAGGACTCCTTTGAACCAATTCCACCCGATTCTGAAATAGCTGTTACCCCGTTGCCAATGAGCATCGACCCAGCGCCGCT
>NZ_JACSWB010000250.1 GCF_016888135.1 Leptolyngbya sp. CCY15150 | reverse complement strand
CTGCCGAATCCTGAACGAAAGAATGAGCTTTTTCAACAAATCTATTGACACTGTTCTCAATAAGCTCATGCAAGATGTTCATACTGAGAATTGCTGGATGGCAATAAGGGGTATGGCAACGATTCTGACGAAATGTTACCATCAGCCTCTAGAATCCTTATTACAAGGGGATTTTAGCCGTACTACAAGATTGAGTACTGGACAGGATATACAGGTGAATTTTCACGGTAATGGGATTTGAAGTTGATGATTCGCTTCCTTTTCAGATGATTGAGGTGCAATGACGATAGGGACATCGAATTGAATGTCCGGCGGTCGCTGTTCGAGATCAAGGTGATAGCGCCCCAATCGGTTGATGTGTTCCGTCAGATACGGGCTCAAAGAGGCAATGGCCTCTTCACTGAAGGTGTGCCCCTCCTGCATTAGCCCATGAAGAACGCGGTTCATCTCAAAGACGTTGTAAAAAATGAGACAACTGGCAACCAAGTGGTTGTACTTGATGAACTTGCGCTGCTTATCACGGTCGTTACTGGGAATCACTCCTTCGCCGCCAAAAGCAAGCCACTTGGCAAAGCGGTTAAACGACTCACTTTTGTTGGTTGTGCGTCAGACATGTGTGGGAAAATCCGTAACAATGGCTGAAGCTCTTATGCATCAGTCTTTTTGAGCGGAGGCAGTCATGCTCTGAGATTCCTGGCGATACTAGATCCCACATTTTGCTGAATCACAACTGACCCATATACCGAGCGGTTGTGGTTGTGTCCGCTGACCCATGAAGCGATCGCCCCCCGCGGTGTTGAGTCGTTAGATGAATGAGAAGCTATCACGTCTCATCGGTGGTGGGTGTTGCTGGAACGTCTGTCCTTTGTGTAGTGGGTGAGGGGATATCATAGGTGGGAGAAGGCTGTAGCAAGATGTGGGCCTTGACCCACCCATGATAGTAGATAGTGTGGAGTAGAGGCGTTGCTGTGTGGCTAGGGAGTAGATATGAGAAGAGGTTCATGGAGTTAGCGGATGTGAGAATGGATCCCCTTATTATCCATAGCTCTCCGTGGATGGATCACCAAAAGCGGCCAAGAGCCCGAAGTTAGGTAAATAGGTAATTAGCCAAGGTGGGCTTTGATTTGGAGGTTAACTGATGACGTTACAAGACATTATTGAGTCGATTGAAGAGCTCTCAGAGGAGGATCAAGAGCTACTGTTTGAGCTAATCCATAAACGCCGGGTTGAAGCGCGCCGGGGTGAGATTGCGGCGAATGCTCAGGAAACGTTTCAGGCGATAGAGGCAGGAACGGCAAAACGAGGCAACTTTGAAGAAATGAAAGCTTATTTACTATCGTCTGATGAGGATGAATGATTTTAACGACAGGCAGTAAGTTTAAGCGCAGTTTTAAGCGACTGATTAAGAAGAATCCTCAGTTGCAGAACAAGATTTTGGCAACGTTGGAGACGTTAAGCCATGATCCGTTTACGCCTTCGCTGAAGTCTCACAAACTGACGGGACAATTAGAGGGGTTATGGGCTTGTTGGGTGGCTTATGATTGCCGCATTGTCTTTGCCTTCCAAGCAGCCCCGGAAACCGGAGAGGATTTGATTGTTCTCGTTGATATTGGCAGCCATGACGACGTGTACTAAAGCAAAGTTATAGCGTTTATCAGCCTAATGCGATACAGTCCGTATAATTTCACGCGGCGTTGTTGCATGAAGAGGTGCTGCGGAAGGGTAGAGCCATGGTAGATTTCAGTTACCACCCCTAAAGCTGCCATGAAACCTCAATACCGCATCCGCAACTGGTCTGAGTATAACGCTGGATTGAAGCAGAGAGGAAGCCTCACCTTCTGGATCGCCCCATCCGTCTTGGAGCAGTGGGTCGTGGAGGATTTGAGTGGTAAACCAGGTGCCTCTATCCTCTATCCAACCGTTAATGTGCGAGAGATAACAGCCGAGTCGAGTTTGAGTGTTGTCGTATTGAGATCTGCACAGTCATCAAAGAAGGCCGTTTTGAGGGATTGAAGTTGGGAGGCGATCGCAGCCAGTTGCATCCGAATGAAGACGGTCTAGCTACAGAGAGAGCGATCGCT
>NZ_JACSWB010000249.1 GCF_016888135.1 Leptolyngbya sp. CCY15150 | reverse complement strand
GTCCTGACTATCTCACGCTACAAACCACCGTGACTCTCGTTGGTGCATTGCAAACTCTGGCACTCCTGACAGTCATTATCGTGTCCACCCTTAAACCCTGGGGCAAGCGAAAGGCAGTGCAATCCTCGGAAAAATAGATGGTTCAGCAACTAGTTCAGAGCCTTTCAAGGAGTCCAGTCCCTCAAAACTAGGCTTCAGAGCTGGGTGCACCCTCTTGACCCCTACTGCCAGCAGCGATCACCATGAGTGACTTAAGACGGACATAGATGTATAGCGTCATGCCAATAACAACAAGCTGGTTCGTGAGAAATTGAAACACGTTTAATTGCGATGAAAAAATCAGCCTCGATAGAAAATGAATGGGGATAAGCAGTATGGCGTAGACGAGATAAGCCCGAACTGATAGAGACGCTGTCAAGCCAATAAAGCGCTCAATGAAGTTCTGGTTGTCGCCCCGCCGGTTAGCCCGATAACTGGCAATAGTTCCCCAAATCAAAATGATCCAGGGCACAGCCAGAAGCAGGCCATATCCGCTTGACAATGCTCGAATCGCTACTAAAACACTCTCTTCACCAAAAATACCACTGAGTGCAAACAAAACCCAAAGAAAATTGAGTTTTTCGCGTTCGCTGAGGGTGTTGTCTCGTAGGGCGATCGCAACTCGTTGAGGACTTTGAAAAATGCTCAAAACTGAACTCCGATAACTCTAAACGGGTACTGCAAAACTACGATCACGGGTGCTGACGGATTAGGTTTGTAACCACTGTACAACAGATTGCACCCATGCTTCGAGTGGTTTGAATAAGATGGTGTGGCTGGTGCCGATAGTTCGTTCAATTTCGGCTTGATGGTTAAGCCCAGCAGCCTTGGCAAATAGGCTGTTGCAAGTTTGGCTAATCTCATCTTTGGCTCATACTCATCTGTTGGGGACGGGTCGATAAGGTTGCGATCGGCGTCGTTGACCAGCGATCGGCCTTCATTTCCAGAGTTAATATGAAGCTAAGGCAGATTAGCCCCTCAGACACTGTGGCTCCTGGCTACATTGCAGTCGTTGAATTTGGCACCCCCAGAACACGGATTGTAGAAAAATGCAGGACGTAGAAACCCTTCACCGAGAAGCAATGAAATTGGTTGACCAGGCGATTCTGGCTCGTCAACGGGGCGATGCTGAAGCCGTAATCGTACTTTCGAGAGCCGCTTTCACCAAAGAACGTGCTGCCGCTGACTTGGTTGCCAACCAATTCGACTTGGAACCCACTCGCTCTGTATTGCACCGCAGTGCAGCAGTCCTAGCGATCGAGTGTCATCAACTTCGAGATGCAGAACGTTTGATCGGTCGGGCACTGGCAGGCAATCCACCCGACGAGATTGCCGACGAACTCCGCGACCTGTTGTTGGAGGAAATCTATTCCCAACGTCAGGCAATTCATGCTGATGCATAGGTTCATGCCACTGGGTCTTAAACTTTACCTACATTCGTAACCCTGATTGACCCACTCATGCCAGTCAGCGATCGCCAAACATCCCTAATGACTGAAAGGTGAGATCGCCTTTTCAACCGCGATCGCTACTGTCCTGCTGTCCGCGATGTGAGCACCCCATTCGACTACTGAGTCAATGGGCGATCGGTGAGAGCGATCGCTAACACTAGTGTGACGAGGGAAGACGTCTTCGTTGCGCTGATGTTACATCATGGTGATGTAATAGTATTGTTTAGTTGCATATATACAACAATGAGTGGTACTTGTATTGATATAAGCAATTGAAGGATACTATTGTGCAAAGCTTGAGGTATGAAGACTGTGGCCAAAAGAGTTTTTGCCAGTGTGAGTGATGCGTTGTCGTCAAAGCTAGAACAGCGTGCGAACGTGGAAGGGCGATCGCTGTCCAATCTCATCAGCTACCTTTTAGAGCGCGAGATGGAGAACTGGCGTCCCCCCATGAAGCGAGATCAAAAAGAGGAGCGCTATGAGTGAACTAGCACGGCGGGCCAGGATTCAGATCGGGGTGCTAGAGGTTGAAGGATTCATGTTGCCCGATGGCAGTTATCGCATGAGCCAGTCTCAGGCGGCTGAGATTGTTGGGTTGTCAGAAAGAAACGCCCGCGATTTTTTGTCATCAAAAGCCTTCAAATCCTTACGTGGAGAAGGTTATACGCCCGCGATTTTTGAAATTGATGAGGTTTCCCAGGGAAGAGGGCAAAGCAGATTCAATGCCCTCGATCTAGATGTTGTCATCACCTACTGGACTTGGCAGTGCTTTCGAGGGAACAAGCAAGCCTTAACGCTTTTGATAGCGCTTGCAACTGAAACTCTTGAGCGGCGCTTTGATACAGCATTTGGGGTTGCTCGGTCTGAGCAAGATCGCGATGAGCGGTTGGCTAGCACACTTGAGCAAATGGAGGGCTATCTAAAAGAAGCCATGGACTACGAAGTTTTGGCCCAGGCTGACTCTCAGTATCTTCGCAACTGGATCGCTCAAATGGGTTATGACCCCGATGATTTACCAAATCCAAGAGATGAACAATAGGCGTTGCTGAACAGGCAACAGCGGCTCCTGAAAGCGGCTCTGTCGGTGTTTCAATATTGTTTATAGCTCTCCGTGGATGGATCACCAAAAGCGGCCAAGAGCCCGACGTTAGGCAACTAGGCAACTAGCCAAGGTGTGCTTTGACTTGGAGGTTAACTGATGACGTTACAAGACATTATTGAGTCGATTGAAGAGCTCTCTGAAGAAGATCAAGAGCTACTGTTTGAGCTAATTCATAAACGCCGGGGTGAAGTGCGACGGGGTGAGATTGCGGCGAATGCTCAGGAAACGTTTCAGGTGATAAAGGCAGGAACGGCGAAGCGGGGAAGCTTTGAAGACGTGAAAACCTATTGATTGTTTGGGCAAGTAACGTATGTCATGGAGAATGCCTGATGCCACATTTATCTGAGCAAGAGATTAATCTAATTGAAAAAATTCGGCAGTTCTCGCCAACCCAAGTTGCCGAAATTGAAGACTTCATTGATTTTCTAAGCCAGCGCTATCTAGACCGCCAGTTGGTGATAGCTGCAACCCGAGCATCTGAGCCTGCCTGTGCTCAGGTATGGGACAACCCGGAGGATGAAGCCTACAATGACCTATGAGTTTGGGTAGTGCGTCAAATTAATGTGGGATAGGCGTTGTTGCATGAAGAGGGGTTGCGGAGGGGTAGAGCCATGGTAGATTTCAGTTACCACACCTAAAGCTGCCATGAAACCTCAATACCGCATCCGCAACTGGTCTGAGTATAACGCTGGATTGAAGCAGAGAGGAAGCCTCACCTTCTGGATCGACCCATCCGTCTTGGAGCAGTGGGTTGTAGAGGATTTGAGTGGCAAACCCGGTGCCTCTATCCTCTATAGCGACCTAGCGATTCTGACGATGGCGAGCGTCAACGTCATCTATGGGTTAGCTGGACGACAGTGCCAGGGATTTCTTGAATCGGTGTTCGAGTTGATGGGCATCGATCTACCGGTGCCAGACCACAGCACGCTGTCTTGTTGCATGGGAAACCTGTCTATTGCCTTACCGATCATGCCTAAGCAAGGTGCTCGTCATGTGGTGGTGGATTCGACGGGGGTGAAAGTCTATGGCGAAGGAGAATGGAAAGCTCGTCAGCATGGCATCAGCAAGCGACGCACTTGGCGCAAGCTGCACGTGGGTGTCGATGAAGCCACAGGCGAGATTGTAGCGATGGTCGTGACCACGAATGACCTAGCGGATGGCGACGTGCTTCAAGCTATCCTGGAGCAGATTGAGGGTGACATTGAGCAGGTGTCCACCGATGGCGCTTATGACCATCGCCACTGCTACGACGAGATTGAGAACAAAGGAGCGAACGCCGTCATTCCACCGCGCAAAGGAGCCAAAATCTGGCAGCATGGCAATGGCAAAGGAACGCCGCACCCGAGAGATGAGAACCTGCGCTACCTTCGCAAGCATGGACGCCAACGATGGAAGCGCGACTCTGGCTACCATCGCCGCTCGATTGCCGAAACCACCATGTTTCGCTTGAAGACGATCTTTGGCGGTAAGCTCAGGGCCCGTACCTTTGATCATCAAGCTGTAGAATTATTCATCCAATGTGTTGCGCTCAACCGGATGATTCAGATCGCCAAGCCCGATAGCTACAAGGTTGAAGCTTAATGATGAGATGGCAAAAGGAAAATCTGGCTTTATTTATTCATGCAACAAAGCCGTATGACTCCGCAAAATTTTGAATGGAGTGTCAGGGCTTCTATTTAGAGGTTCATCCCCTGGTTCAGCTTCTTTTGCACCCTCATTGTTGTCGAACTCCTAAGAAACATCTTGCGTCAGGGTCTCCTCCTGTGTCGCTTGGGACAGTTCAAGACCTAAGGCGGCGGCCTGTTTTTGTAAATATTTGAGCTTGCGTTGTCGATACTGTTGCTCATAGTGTTCTGCACCAACATCGTCGTAGGACTGCCCCGTACACCATAGGTGATAGAAAATGCGGGCGAGCTTGTGGGCCGTGGCGGTAATGGCTTTAGGTGCCCCTAAGCGGGCTTTGAGTCGTCGAAAGAAAGCTCCGATAGCCGAATCAGACTTCCCGGCGGCCATGGCTGCGATGCGAAAAGCATTGGCCGCTCGATTGCTAATGCGACGAGTCTTCGAGCTTTTTCGTTTGCCCCCCGAAATGGCACTGCCCGGACATAATCCGAGCCAGGAAGCAAAACGCTGAGCGCTACCGAAGCGCGTTGGGTCTAAGCCCACTTCTGAGAGAATGGTTTGCACCGTCAAGGGGCCTAAGCCATCCATTGCACAGAAATTGACCCCACTGATGCGATGTAAGTGGGTGGCTAGGTCAAAGGTGGGTTGATTTTGAACCGCTTTACGCACGACCTTGGGTTGGGGTTGCTCATGCGGGGGTAGGGGGCTGGGTAGCTGATTGAGGTAGGTCTCAATCTGGGCATCGCAGGCGGCAATCTGCTGCTGATAGGTCTCATAGAGGCTTAACTCCTGGCCCAGAACAAAGAGATGTTCCTCCCGATAGGTGCCGCTGAGGGCGGCGGCAATCTCAGCCTCACTTTTGCGCACCCGCTCGTGCTTCAGCGCCGCCAAGGTCTGGGGGTCGCGTTCTCCCGCCACAATCGCCTTCAAAATCCGCATCCCACTCAGCCCGGTGAGGTCAATCAGCACCCGATGCAGGTGCAGGTTCATCTGCGTCAATGCTTTTTGCATCCGCTGAATGTGCTGGGCTGCCGACTGGATCAACCTGTCCCGCTGCCGAATGTACTGCCGCAGCACGCACATCGCTTCAGCCGGTCGAAAGCTCGCCGAGAGGAGTCCATAGCTGTGGAGTTGGCGGATCCATTGGCAGTCGAGCACATCGCTTTTGCGACCCGGCACATGCTTGAGGTGCTGCGCATTCACCAGAATCACCTCAAACCCCTCGCGTTCGAGTAATTCATACAGGGCTATCCAATACACCCCCGTCGATTCCATCGCCACGGTCTCAACGTTGCACTGTCTTAACCATTCCACCAAAGCCTCAAAATCCGGCGTATAGCATCCAAACTCTCGCACCGATTGGGCATCCCGCTCTGGCGGTATGCTTACCCAATGGCTACTCGCTCCAATATCGATGCCCGCTGCATTCGGCTTCAGCAGCCCAAAACCCGATCTCGTGTCCCTATGACCGACAACTGTGCTGGCTTCAACGCCTTGAGCGCTCAACGGATGAGATGATTGTGGCATGGTGATGACCCTGGCTATCAACAGAGGGCAGCCCCTATCCTAGAATCAGCCATCGATAGATTCTCCTAAACGGGATAAAGGGAACGCCCCTTTTCACCCATGCCTTTCGCTGTTGATTCCAGAACCAGACTCACGACGGATCTAATGCACCAGTGTTCTTGCGGTCTTAGCTGATAGGCGCTACCCATCTCCAGAATATGATCCCTCAGTGCTGCTCCACCCTGTTTCTTTGCGTCTTACCGCACCCCCTCCGTTGGAGACTCACGTTGTTACAAGTTCAAACTGCTGTTTTTGAGTCAAAACCATTGCGATTCCCTTCTCATAATAAGCAGCTTCATTGATGAAAACAGGATAGACTGTTTCATGACCTGTGTAAGCGATCTCCTCTCCACTTAACAGTAGAAACATCAGATCTCCTGGATGCAGCGGTTCGTAATCTTTAAATTGAAGTTGTGGATGGATCATGGCTTCGATCTCATCAGCAGTATTTCTGGGATAGTCGATCGTCCCCACTTGCTGATATGCCGTCAGTACCCGTCCCAATAGTGGCACCTCACCTCGATTGTGATATTCCAGATAATCTAACGCATGGTCAATTAAGGCTTCAGTCTGCTGGAACGGTTCAGCTTGCAAAACCCCGGGAGCTACTGCCCCCACTTCAATTGTGCAACCTAATCCACAGATAGACGGCAAGCCAGAATATCCATCCTCCAGTTTCGGCAGAACAAACACCTTAACAGAAGGATTTATTTGCTGAAGATAAGCCGCTAACCGCAAGTTAAAGGGATGTGAGTCGATGATCACAGTTAAGCTCATGCTGGCTGTTGTAGTATGGAGATCAAGAATCACATCCACCGGGGTTTTACCACGTTTGCCAAAGAGAGCATTGATTTCTCTGGCGCGAATTTCTTCATACGCAGAGCGGGTTAAGTCTTGCAAATCCTGTTGTCGAAAACAACGATTGAGATCTGTGTCTACATATCGGCGTGACTGAGCAAAAGCCTGGGGATTAGCCAGCAAGGTCAGGGTTTCAAACGTCGATCGCCGAATGCGGTTGGGATATTGCTCCAGCTTTTTAATCACGTAAGCGCCAGTAAATTCATTGCCATGAGTTGCGCCCACAATTAAAACTTGTTGAATCGGTGAGATGGAATGGGATGTCATGGGTTTAAAACTCCCTCAATTCAAAACAAGAGCGCTTTCTTGTGAACACAAGGTTAATCAACTCTCTCCAAAAAAGTTGAAGTGCCCGTAGATGGCTCCTCTATGCGATACCATCGACCTGTCATTTCGCGGCTATTCACCGTTACTTCAAACATCGTGAAGTTGTTGCTATCAAATTTCACTTGATCGCCGTCTTGCTGCCAGCTTCCACCTGCCTCGGAGTTGCTAAAAGTAACAGTTCCTCCAGGCAGGAATGTGACTGTCTCTTCAGAGTTCCATTTCCAGGTCGTCTCTTCAATACTGGGGATGTCTTGTGTGCTGGAAGGACTTGTTCTCGGGGAAGCCGCACTAGAATCCGATATCTCTGTTGTTACATCTTGTGAACCCGCAGGACAAGTCAGTTGATCCTGACTCGATGTGGTTGCGTTGGGCATTGCGGGCGGCACTTCCGACGGTTTCCGCGTTTCGCAGATCACCTTTACGGAGGTCGCTTCTGCTCCTGTTCCTACCTCAAGCACTGCACCTGTATAACTTTTGAGAGGATAGTCAGGAGATGCGGTTGCGGTAATTTTGACACTGGAAGGCTCGGTATTCTGAACTGCTAAATCGTAGCGATAATATGAGTTTTCTGGGATTGAAATTAGCAACTCTTGCATAGAGGCAGCGAATGTTCCTCGTTCCAGGTAATATATTTGCTGATCTCTGATGATTGTATCTACATGCAACAGAGCGACTCTTTGCGCTATTCTTTGTTCACTGTTTGGGTGTGTGGAGACAAAAGTCACGACTGCCGCAAGTATGAGGCAAAGCCACAGCAGCCATCGCACAATCGTGGAGCGAAAAATTGGTAATGTCCCTGCCGGGGATTTTTCTATACCTGGAATAATCAGGGCGATCGCCAAGAGTAACAGTAAGATTTGCAAATAAGCTTGAGAGGTAAAAGCGAGATGGAGTAAAGCAGCGGTTAAGCCGACGAATAGCCACGGAATCAATTTAAGAATGACTGACATGATTTCCTCTTTGAACAATAGACTTAATCGGAATTAGGAAAAGCAATCAATTCTTAGTCTGAAACCGATCGATCTTATAGCTACTACATCTATTTGGATATCGAGCAACTAA
>NZ_JACSWB010000248.1 GCF_016888135.1 Leptolyngbya sp. CCY15150 | reverse complement strand
GACGCCTTGCTCCCAGAACAAACGCGCCGCCTCCCGCGAAATCTCCAGACGTATCCGCTGCTGCCGCTGCTCACTCATCCTCCCTGGCTTGCGCTCGCTCTTCGTTGTGTCGTTGGTACCATCACTCCCCACAGCAGTCTTCCTTTCAGATATTTGTCACTAAATGACAATATAGCGCTTGGTGACACTTTCGACAACAGGTTGCTTTACTAATCAGCACGTTCAATTTGAGCCAATAGCTATTCAAACTCTGGCAATGCTGTCAGGGAATGACATCTGAGAGATCCCGCTACAGTCGGCAGGGGTGACCTCACCCCCGCAACGGCCACTATCAACGGGATTATTAGGCGCTGTTTACATACTTTCCATACAGGTTATCTTTGCCTTAGCTAGCTTGAGTGTAGTGAGTTTCAACACTCAACTTCTTTCAAATTCTTACGGTGATTTATCAGATTCTTCTGGTGTTAGCGAACCTGTTTCGGTGTCATGCCAGTGAGGCGCTTAAACTGTTGGGTTAAGTGGCTTTGGCTGGAGAAGCCGACCTGTAAGGCAATATCTGCGTTGGCGCAGCCTGTGCGCAGCACGTATCGCCAAATCTGTTTTCGACAGCATCAATCTTGCTGGTTCTACACACTGCTGAATCACGTACTGATGGCAGGACTGATTCATCTCCTCAAACCCGTGCCTGATCTTCATATCGATGTTTTGCCGCAGTAGAGCACAAGTAGACCTGTGTAAACTTCGCGATTTGAGGCTCTATAAGCAGCGCAATCTGGAACTGATGTTCTGAATCAGTTAATTGGCTAACATAATTTTTCTACCGATTGAAGTTGATTTGAGCTAAAGAGACTGCCCCCCGGAGACTTCGATTCTCTGTCCAGTCATCCATCGATTCTCTTCCGACAGCAATAGTGCGATCGCTCCTCCAATATCATCAGGTTCACCCACTCGACCTAAAGCAGTTTGGGACGCGATGTACTTATTGATCTCTGGATTGTCTCGCACAACACTGCCCTCGGTGGCGATCGCTCCTGGAGCAATTACATTCACTGTGATTTGCCGCTGTCCTAGTTCCTTCGCCAAGGAGTGAGTCAGAACCTCGATCGCGCCCTTTGTGCTGGCATAGACCGCTCGTCCTGGGCTAATGGTGCGGGTCAGAAAGGATGAAACATTCACGATTCGTCCACCATCTTTGAGCAATGGCAGCAATTTCTGAGTGAGAAAGAAGACACCCTTAAAGTTAACGTTGAATATTCGATCAAATTCCTTCTCTGTGGTTTCTGCAAACAGTGAACCGCCACTAATTCCAGCGTTATTGATGAGGAAATCAAATTGCTCAATGTCCCAAGTGCCTTGCAGAGCTTGCTTGACTTGTATCACAAATGCATCAAGGGTTTCGATGCTGCCGATATCGAGCTGCAAGGCCACTGCTTTATTGCCCATTGCCTCAATTTCAGAAACAACGGATTTTGCTTCCGCTTCACCGTTGAGATAGGTCACAACTACGCCCACTCCTTTCTTGGCCAGGGCCAAAGCAGTATTCTTTCCCAATCCTCGACTCGCTCCTGTCACTAGAGCAATTTTGGGTTTATCTTGTGTCATTACCTTATTTCTCCAATGAAAGACGCTCAGATGTACTCTTAGATAGAATTAATGGAGATATTAATCCTGCCGTTCTATCTATTCTGAGTGTTCTAAATGTACTGAGTTCTTGTGCTTGACTTCTTTCAGATTCTTAACCTAATTTGTCAGATTCTTCCTGTTAGCGAATCTGTTTCGGTGTCATGCCAGTGAATCGCTTAAACTGTTGCGTCAAATGGCTTTGGCTAGAGAAACCGACTTGTAGAGCGATGTCTGCGATCGCCAAATCCGTTTTCGCCAGCATCAATTTCGCCTGTTCCACCCGCTGTCGAATCACGTACTGATGGGGCGAAATCCCCATTTCTTGCTTAAACAAACTCGCAAAGTAAGTTGGGCTGATGTTAACAACACTTGCCAGTTCGGTCAGGGACAAGTCTCGATTTAGGTAGGTGTGGATATAGTCGATCGCCTGCTGCAACTGGGTACGAGTGAAGCTGCTGTTTTGGGATGCGATCGGTTTTATTAGGGTCGAATAGTGCCGGAGTAGATGAATCACTAGGGCTTGAGTGAGTGATTCGACATAGAGTTTCCCCATCATGCCACCCGATCTCAACTCAGCGAACAGCAGTATGCCAATCTGATGCAGTTGCGAATCTTGCTGACCAAAACAATGCATAAACTCGAATCGGTTTGAATCCATATCAGAGGCTTCAGCAACCTGTTGAATCAGTTCTGGTTTTAAGCAAATGAATAGTGGAGAGCAGGTGATACCACTTTTGTCTTGACACCAGTAGCTTGGCTGTCCAGCCGGAATAAAGAGATTGTCCCCCTCATGAAGGATTGATTCATGGAGGCGATCGCCCCGTTTCTGAATTAAAGGAGTAGAATTTCCTAGGTGTAAGCTGAGCCAGTGGTCTGAGAGGGCTGGGAGTTCTACCTCATAGGTCGAAACAGGACTTTGACACTGCTCAACCAAAATGCCATTCCAGTTCATTTGACGACTGGAGAGCATCAGTGGTTTATTGAACCGTTGGCAGAGTTCGAGCGAGTTGAGCTGGTTGCTAGCCATAGAATTTCTCTCCACCGATATTTTTTGCATTTGCAAAACAACACCTCTCAGCCTTACTCTGGCACAGCAAAAGCGTCTACCAGTTGGGAACTCAAGAAAATCACTCACGCATTAATATACAAGCTCGCCACTAACGCTTCTCATGAATAATCCAGGTTAGGTAGGCACAGCGATGAGCCAAAACTTGTGGCACCCGCTTGGCTTCCCAGGAAGCCCCTGCGAGTCTAGTGCGTTGGGACGATGAGTACCTCTTCAAGGTGCTAGTTGGATAAAAATGCGATTGCCCACATTTGAAAGTATTTAATTCGGCGATGCTACTGGAAAACTAACGTCGTTTTCCTGGAACAGCTCTTTGAGAATTCCTGCTGTAATTAAAGCGCGAGGAAAGCTGGACGTGACTGTTCGTGAGATACACAGTTTCCATTAACTCATCAGGTGTAATTCCGCAATTTAATTCATTGGTTACCTAACTTCTATTTCCAAAGCTTTTTCAAAAGCTGGCATGTCCAAGAATGCGGTAACTTCAGTCACTTCTTCATCCTCGAAAGTGAAAAACCAGGCATAGCTATTCCTATACTGTTCTCCATTAATCAAGGTTGTTTCAGCATCAAAATGAATAATAACAACGTCACCATCTTCATAAACTTGCCACTGTGTTGGCCTTAAAGGCTCCTCTACGCGCTCATTAAAAGGCGCAATCAACTCTTCTTCAAAAGGCTCGCGTGTGTAAGTGCCGGCATATGTATTAAAGCCACTAATCGTCCAGCGCATATCCTCTGATAAAAGCTCGAAAGGAGAGCCGGTACCATCTTGCCATTGCTGAAAACTCGCCTCGACAACGGCCTTTTTACTTGGTGCCGGTGTTTCATTGTGAACAGAAGTTTGTCCGACAGCGCTACAGCCTACCGTGAGAATAAGCGCCATAACAGCTAAAAAATGAAATGGTTTCATTACGATAATGTCCTTTGTGTTGGTGATAATGCTCCTATGCTTTGACCGATTCCCTTCAGAACGCACTGGCCGTCGGTCGGACTATGATTTCATTCACGTCAACGTCATCGGGTTGGGATACGGCGTACAGCACCGCTCTTGCGATCGCATCTGGGCTGAGCGAAATTTTGCGAAATTCCTGCAAAGCACTTTTCGCCGACCCGTCTGTAATATCAGAGCCCAGTTCCGTCTCAACGACACCCGGAGAGATCGTAGTGACGCGAATAGTTTGCGATTCCTGGCGCAGTCCTTCAGAGATAGCCCAAACCGCATATTTCGTGGCGCAATAGACGGCCCCCGTCGGAACGACTACATGAGCCCCAATCGATGCGGTATTGATGAACTGCCCGCCCCCTTGCGCTTCCATAATTGGTAGCCCCGCCGCGATACCATTCAACACGCCCTGAATATTCACATTGATCATGTTGTCCCATTCCTCGACTTTCAGGGCATTCATCGGAGATAGGGGCATCACGCCTGCATTGTTAAAGATGACATCGACGCGACCAAATTTGTCTTTGGCAAACTCAACAAATGCTTTCACATCGTCGCGATCGGTGACATCGACCGCTTTGAATTCTGCTGTACCACCGGATGCATGAATCTCCTTAGCTAGCTTAGCTAGCTTGTCTGTCCGCCGTGCTCCCAAAACGACGTTTGCACCATTCTGGGCGAGCAGTTTCGCGGTGGCTTCACCAATACCGCTACTAGCTCCGGTGATCGCAATCACTTTATTTTCTACATTCAACATGGTGAGTTTTCCTTTGCTATCTTCGTATTGGTTGTCATGGTTATTCTCCCTTTTTAAAGTGAGTGGTTCACGTTCATGTGCTGCGCAGTGTGTTCAAGGCTTCATCTTTCTCGGTAAAAAATATAGCCGCCGTGATAAAGTACGCCGTCACGAAACTCGCCATCAGCAGTAAATCCAGTGTCGTCCCAGTAATTAATGTGATTTCCTGTTATTTCATAGCGTCCCTGATATGCGCGCTCTCTGTCGCCGCGAGCTTCGTCGTAACGGTTGTTGGGCAGAAGTTCATGGCGGATATAACCATCTTCCGTGACCCACATTCCGACATAAAGATTACGTGTTTGGGAGGTTTCCGCGCTAGCTGGGTTTGGATTCATAGTTTGGCGATGACTAGAGGTTTGAGGAGATAGAGCAACTGACAGAGATTCAGTAGCAAAAGCTTCTACAGAGGATTCTGGCGCAGGTGCTTCTGCCGTAGATTGAGAAGTGCAACTCATCAGTGCAAAAGCTCCAAAACTGATCGTCACTGCCAATGTTTTGAGCATCGATTGTGTTTCCATATAGAACCTTCTTTGTCTCAATACCATCTAATTGCAAGAGCAAGATCTGATCACTAAACTGTAGGTAAAGACCGTTGTACTCGAATAGTTTCATCCTATAAGCAAGAAACAGGAGGTTAAATGCACAAACCTCGCAGATGATTGCCTAATCCTCTCAAAAGACGTAGACAAAGAAGCCAGATTTCCTATAATGATTTGTATGAACAGAGCTACACCAGTTAGGGATCCAGTATGGCGATTGATACACTCAGCCACCAAAGCGCTATCAATAAATGTGAAGAACTAGCGGCATTAGTTGCTCGACATACTGACAGCCAGGGAAACGGTGTCCATGCAACTGCGATCGCTCCCTTAGAGTTCACGCGAGAATGTAATCCTGCTACAACAATGCCCGGTGTCAGCGAACCGCTTCTCGCAATTGTGATACAGGGACAAAAAGAATTGTGGCTGAACAAGGAAACGTTTCAGTATGGGGTTGCGCAGTATCTGGTTTTGTCAGTGGATTTGCCGGTGAGCGCCTGCGTGACCGAGGCGACTCCCACTCAACCTTATCTTGGGTTTAAGCTGAAGCTAGACCCAGCCCAATTTTGCGAGATCATTGCTCATACACAGCCATGCATGAGTCAAAAAGAACCCGTGAAAGGCTGCTTCGTTAGTAACGCTGAACCATCGTTGATGGACTGCGCTCTGCGGCTCACAAAGCTTTTAGATACACCGCAAGATATTTCATTTCTGGCACCGATGATCATTCGCGAAATGTATTACCGTCTTCTGATGGGTGAACAAAGCGAAGCAGTTCGCCAAATTGCTACTGCTGGCAGCAATATGCAGCGCATTGCTGAGGTGATCAAAGACATCAAAGCAGATCTTACGCAGCCGTTGCGGATTGAGAATCTTGCTGACCAGGTGAATATGTCCACGTCCTCGTTTCATCGCCACTTCAAAACAGTCACCTCAATGAGTCCGCTGCAATATCAAAAACAATTGCGACTCTTAGCTGCGCGACAAATAATGCTTGCTGAAAACGCTGATGCAGTTCAAGCTGCCTATCAAGTTGGGTATGAGAGTACTTCACAGTTCAGCCGCGAATATGCCCGCATGTTTGGTGCACCTCCTATCCGGGATGTTGAACGTTTACGAACAGGCGAAACAGTACTAAGTAGGTAAACGGAATTAATCGTAGCGATGGAGGTAAGTCAGAAGCCGGTCTCGCAACGTCAGAATTTTCATGTTCATTCTCCTTTTATACCTGAGCTTAGACACCTCGATGTACTGGCAGGAGTACTGCAACGCCTGGCAGTCATGTATCGCGGTCGAGCCTTGCTGGTGGTGTGGCGAGTGTTGAAACGACGCAGTGCCTCGGTCGCCTTGAGCGAGTATCGAGAGATGCTGTTAAGGCGTTCGCGCGTTCAGACATCAAAATCTTGAGTAGATTAGTGGTAACTTATACCAACAGACAGTTAGCAAGTGAGGAGACAAAATTGAAATTTGCAGTCTTGTCAGACATTCACGGAAATCTGTGGGCATTGACAGCAGTTCTTGAAGATGCGAAACGCCGAGGGATCACCCATTTTATCAACCTTGGAGATATAGTAGACTTAATCGGAATTAGGAAAAGCAATCAATTCTTAGGCCGAAACCGATCGATCTTATGGTTACTACATCCATTTGGATGTCGAGCAACTAATTACCGATAAGGTCTAGTGTATGGTCCCCTTAAACCGTTAGAAACTTATACTCTCCTGAAAACAATCGAGGCTGTCACCATTCAGGGGAACGAGGATCGGGATGTTTATGAATTTGAGCAAAGTCGAGGCGAAACGCATCCAATCCTCACTTATATGCTTCAAGAACTGGGTGAAGAGCCAGTTCAGTGGCTGAGGTCGTTGCCCAAGACAACTGTAGTCGCGGAAGAAATTTTTGCCTGTCACGGTATTCCTTCGAACGATCTGGTTTATCTACTGGAAGACGTTTCCAGTGGATTTCCTAGTGTAAGAGATGACACTGCTATCCTCGATTATCTAGAAGGAATCAGTTATCCAGTTATTCTATGTGGGCATAGTCACATTGCACGAGTCGTTCAATTATCTTCAGGACAAGTGGTTATCAATCCTGGCAGTGTTGGTGTTCCTGCTTATGATGACGACGTGCCAAACTATCACGCAATGCAAAACTACTCACCACTGGCGTCTTATGCAGTCCTTGAAAAGCAAAATGGTGTCTGGCAGGTTGAACTATCAAAGATTCCATATGATGTTCATTTAGCAGTTGAGCAAGCACAGCATCAGGATCGAGAAGATTGGGCGGATTGGATAAAAACAGGACGGGTAGCGGCGGCATAACAATCCTGCTGCACCGGAACGAACCTAAGCTCTCGTTGAGATGCAAAGGGAGTCTGTGTCCGGTGAGCAGGGGCGTTATGTCTACATTATCACGCTTGCTAAAAAGGGTCATCCGTCAAGCTGTGATTGGGTTGTCCTGCTCTCGAATGGTCTATTCCTGCATTACCTATCAGGATTAACCGTATGACAATTCCTTCACAACCGTGCGTTGCTGACCATCACCACGGATCAGGTCGCACATGGCCAGCTCTACAAGAATGGATGCTAGACGACTTTCGACAGTCTGCTATTCCCGATGCACTGACAACGGCAAACGTCCAAGTTCTTAGCGGTGATACAGCGCTTCAGGTACTCCTAGAAGACAAAATTGCCTAGCTCCAGACCGTCAACAGCTACGTCACCGGCAGAGTCCGGCGCTTACTAGAGATCTATGATTCCCTGCGCGATGGTCTGTGGTGTACTCGCCAGGGCGTTCCCTACGCCAAACCCATCCATCCCCGCTGCGATCCGCATCAGCTCGGCAAGACTATTAAATATGAGACGCCACCGGGGGCGATCGCTGGCGTCTCAGGTGCAGCCATCATGCTGTCGTCCAATAGTTCAATAGACTCTAGAGCGATCGCGGCTGGCGTAGCCAAGGGCTGCGGTTCAACCGGTTCAACGGGTTCACGTTCAGTCGTTGGCAATTGGGCGATCGGTTGGGCTGCCGAGTCTGATGTTTGAGTGCGTTGTCGTCGAGAGACATAGGCCGCAAATTGTAGGGGGAGCCACAGTGCTGTGAAGATGAGCGTTGCGGCAAGAGCAGTGTCTAATGCAGTGTTGATGAATTCCATAGGACGGGGTGTGAGTTCAGCGTCTAGGCGGTGCGTTTTTATCGCTACCTATATTATACCCGGTAAACCGGGAACATTGTAAAGGGGGTGTCTCTAGTTTTTGGGATGATGGGTGCGATCGCCTTGGGAGCGATCGTCTTATAATTCCCGGTAAACTGATTAAAGTGAAGAGCAGTCAACGGGAGGCATGGGCATGGCCAAGACCAAAGGAGCCAAAGGCGGCAATCCTGATCCGGTGCAG
>NZ_JACSWB010000247.1 GCF_016888135.1 Leptolyngbya sp. CCY15150 | reverse complement strand
AGACCAAAGGAGCCAAAGGCGGCAATCCTGATCCGGTGCAGACTGAAGCGTTTAAGTCCCAGATCAAGCCATCGGCTGCCGATGTTGATGAGCCGTTAGCTAAGAAACCGCTGGCGGTGAAGTTGCCTGCAAGTCACGATGCAATTGTGAGGGCCATGGAGAATAAGCAAGCGTTTGTTCGAGCCGCTGTGCGTGAAAAGTTGGAGCGGGATGGATGGATTAGCAGACGTTATCCGTGAAATACGCTACAACGCCTCCCTACGCCTGCGTGATAGACAGCATCCAATCCCTCATGAGGTTCATCTAATGGTCTTAATTGGTGATGGCCCACAAGCCACCAGCACCTCCCTACCCACACCCACCGTCTTAGAAAGAGCTCAGACTTCTCTCATTCGCTATGGTGGCACCTTCTCTAGCTTTGTTGCTGATCGAGCAGAAGGATCATTTCTTTATGACCGCAACGGGCGACGCGTGCTTGACTTTACATCAGGTCAAATGAGCGCCATCCTGGGACACAGCCACCCTGACATTGTCGCAACCGTCCGTCAGTCTATGGGTACCCTGGCGCACCTGTTTAGTGGCATGTTGTCAGAACCCGTCGTGCAGCTCGCAGAAGCCTTAACGGCCTTGACACCGCCCGGTCTTGATCGGGTTTTGTTGTTGAGCACCGGTGCAGAATCCAACGAAGCCGCGCTGAAGATGGCACGTCTGGCCACCGGTGGGCATGAAGTAGTGGGCTTTGCCCAATCCTGGCATGGCATGACCGGGGGAGCCGCCGCCGCCACGTACTCGGCGGCCCGGCGGGGGTATGGGCCCATGGGTGTGGGTGGCATGGCCATTATGGCTCCCAGTTTTTACCGTCCTACCTTTGGTCAGGCTGCGGACTATGACTGGCAGGCAGAGCTGGACTACGGGTTTGAGTTGATTGATCGGCAATCCACGGGAGCCCTGGCCGCCTTTATCGCCGAGCCTATCCTCAGTGCTGGCGGTATTCTCGATCTACCTGTGGGTTACCTCAAAGCCCTCAAAACCCACTGCGCCGCAAGGGGCATGATGCTGATCATGGATGAAGCCCAAACTGGCCTGGGTCGCACCGGGGAAATGTTTGCGTTTTCTAGAGACGAAATCGTTCCCGATTTTCTCACCCTATCGAAAACGTTAGGCGCAGGGCTACCGCTCTCAGCCGTGCTCACCTCAGCGGAGATTGAGGAACAATGTCACGAACGTGGATTTGTCTTTTACACCACCCATGTCTCAGACCCACTACCTGCTGCCGTCGGGCTTACCGTTTTAGAGGTGATCCTCCGAGATCAGTTGGTGAAGCGAGCAGAGAGCGCCGGGATTAAGTTGAGACAGGGGCTTGAGTCGCTGCAAGCAGAGTTTGATTGTGTGGGCGATGTCCGTGGTCGAGGGTTATTACTGGGCATGGAGATTGTTCTCGATAAACAGACCAAAACCCCGGCCCCTGACCTGGGCGATCGCATTACCCAAAACGCTCTTGATCTGGGTCTGAGTATGAATATTGTCAATCTACCCGGCATGGGCGGGACATTTCGCATTGCCCCTCCCCTCACCGTTTCAGATCAAGAGATCGAGTTGGGGTTATCAATTTTGCGAGATGCGATTATCCAAGCATTCAATTAGGGAAAAAGGCACTAAAACAATACTGAGGTTTGTCCTTGTTATCTTTAAAGCAGAGATATCAAGCAAAGCAGAGATATCAAGCAAAGCAGAGATATCAAGCCATGCATATGTTTGTGGCTGACAGTGAAGCGATCGCCTTTTATGAGAAATGTGGCTTCACAAGGGCAGGGCAAACAGCACCCCTGTGGATATAGGCTGGCGACGATCATTAACCCAGAGTTGATATACCGTGGAAAATGCTGTAGCGATCGCAGGAAATACACTAGGAACGTGTGGCGGTTCTGAATCGACCTATGATGTGCGCTAAAGAACCGTGAGCGAGACGCTCCCACGACCTTAATGGTCAATGAGGTGTGAGTATGAGCATCTTGCTCACGTTCCGATGTCATAGCTTTACTCAGCAACACCAACTAAAACACTAGCTTAGGATAAGATGGAACGGTGTCTGCCTAGAGGTAGGTTTACCTGATTAGAATAAGGCTAAGCTACCACGTCGCTGAATATAGGATACGGACAGTACGGCCTCGACCACCTATATAGTTGCGATCGTCAAAACCTGAAAGAAACTGGCCCACGGCTGGGAAGTATTGGGTGTCGAGAAGATTTTCAATGCCGACTTGTAGCGTACCTGGGCCGAGATCAACGCTACTAATAAAGTCAACGGTGGCATAGCTCTCGATCGATAATGGTTCTACACCCGCATCGGCGGCGCGATCGCGGCTGCCGACAATCAGGGCTTGCAGGCGATTATTCCATCCCGGCAGGGTTTCGTTTTCGAGGTAGGCCGTGAATTTTAGGGGAGAAATTTCACCGCTGTTGAGGGCAAGAAAGTCGCCATCTTGATCGACGTCGTTTTCGCCTTCAGCCCAGCTAATGGTGCCGCCGAGCCCCCACCGATCGGCGGGTTGCCAATCGAGGGTGGCTTCGATTCCATAGATTCGCTGGGGGGCGCGCTGAATGCTGAGCAGCCCCGTATCGCTGGGTACCAAACTGGCTCCTAGATCTGAGGTGTTGTAAAACCCGCTGAGGCTAGTTTGCACTGATGACCAGTTGCCACGAACTCCGACCTCATACTCGGTGACGGTGATCGGCTGAGTGATATCTAGGTCGTCGCCAATGCTGATGAATCCGGGCGGAGGATTTCTCAGGATGCGGCTAAATTCAGGAACGCTGAAGCTCTGGGCCACACTGGCGAAAAGTGAGATATCTTCAACGGGACTGTAAACGGCACTGGCGTTAAATACAATATCGTCAAAGTTACGATCGCCTCCTTGAATGGGCCGCTGCTGAATGGCAGAAAAGTAGTCATCAACGTTGAGGCTGATATTTTCATAGCGTAGACCGCCGCGCAACAGCAGCTCTTCGCTAGCTTCCCAATCGAGCTGGGTAAAGAGGCCTAGGCTGTTGAGGCGGTAGGGAGGGGTAAAATCAAACTCTTGGACGGTATCCAGACGGCGATCGCGATCGAAGGCGACGGGGTCAAACTGGGCAGTAATCTGCTGGTTTTGTTGGCTTTCGTAGTCTACGCCCCAAAGCAGGTTGAGGGTTTCGGCATTATTTAAAGGGGTTTCAATTTGCAGGCGACTGCCCCAGCGTTCGGCATCGAGCCGCGACTGGAAGAGGAAGGGAAAGAATTCGCCGCCCAAGCGACCATCGGCAAATTCACCGCGAGCGATCGTATCTTGGTAGTAAATCTGCCCCTGCACTCGGCTGCCGAGTAGGTCGGCGTTGGAATAGCTAAGGTTGACCAGCAGGCTGCTATCGCCTGGGTTGTCGTCACGCTGCAGGCCAGGAATTCTTAAGGACTGAGCCACCTGGCGGCCAGGAATTAACAGTGTTGATGGATCAGCGACGTATTCGGTGTCCCGCTCGGCGTCGAAATAGTTCACGGTCAGGTCTAGCCGCTGTTGGTCGCTGAGGTCATAGCCGACTCTGCCCAGCAGGTTGTAGCTGGTGGTCTCGCTGAGGCTGGCCTCGGAGACGATGCGGTTGCCGTCGGCATCGAAGAAACTGCCGGTTTGCTCATGGGACAGGCCGATGCGAAAATCGCTGCGACCGGAGCGCCCTGAGGCCCCCAGCGAGAAACTATTGCCAAAGCCATCTTCCTCTAAGCTGCCTAGCGAGGCGCTGCCGCCAACCTGAGTTTCGAACTCAACCTCTCCGTCGGCGGGGGGGCGGGTGATGATATTGATGACGCCGCCGGTGCTTTGGCCGCCGTAGATCGCGCTGGGGCCACGAATAACTTCGATGCGATCGATCGCCGAGGGGTCGATGCTGCGCAACTCTTGGCGGTTGACCCGAAAGTTGGTGGAAAGCGGCACGCCATCGATCAAAACGGCGGCTTCACGACCCCGCAGGTTTTGCCCCCGCGTGATGCGTAGCTGATTGGGAGGCCCAAAGCCCGGTACCAAACTGCCCAAAATATCGGATAAATCACGGGAAAGGGCGGACTGTTGCTCAATCTGCTCGCGGTCAATCACGGTGACCGAACGACCCAAATCTTCTACAACTTCTTCGGTGCGGGTGGCGGTGACCACAACGCGAATGGGGGCTCCGGCTTCGCTGGGCAAGGGAGGCACGTCGGGGGATGTAGGGGAATCAGGCGTTTCGCCGTCAGGGACAGTTGCAGAGTCGGGTGCGGTGCTGATAGCCAACACTAAGCTGGTCGCCTGCTGGGCGATCGCTACCTCGGGGGCGGCGGTTTCTCCCACAAGGGTAATCTGCATGCGGTTGCTGTCTAGCGATCGCACGGTAATCGACTCGATACCTGCCGCCGGATTAGTCTGCTGGAAGGAGTCGCCCTCGGGGGTTTGCAGTTGGGCATCGACCACATCGATGATGACGGTGTTGCCATCACGGTTGACGAAGGTTTGCAGGGGGGCGTCAGTGCCAGTCTCCAAGGTCAGCGACAGCCCCGCTTCGGTTTGCATCAGCTCCACGGCGGTAATTGCGGTGGTTTGGGCGTAGACAGGGAGGGCGATCGCAGTGGCGATCGCGCCTGATAGGCCCAAGGCATAGGTTCCTAGAAACAATTTCACAACAAGTCCTCATACACCACTAAACACTTGAAACGAGCGCAGCAGAGTGCGAACGCCACTGCGCTAAAAGAGAATATTTTCAATTTGAACGAGACGGAATGGATCTTAATGAGAATACTTACCAAAAGTAAAGGGGATAACTCTTCTTGTCAATCCCATGCGAGAAGATTTGCGGAAACGATTTTTCAGACAAAAGACATGTTGATCGAATGCTTGATGAACCTATTGGGCTATGATTGCCCCTTGCGTGGATCACCCGAGCTGCCTATACTTCTTAAGAAGAACTATCAATTAACCAAACATAGCTTTTGACGTTATTCGCAACTACATTGCCCTCCCCCCATGACCCCTCCGTCGTTTGCTTCCCCCCCGGTCGCTGGCCCTGTCCTGACCTGGGTTGACCTTTTGCGTGATCGGGCAGTTCGGCAGCTCGATCAGGTTGCTCTGTATCTCTGGAATGATGGCGTTACTGCGTCTGAACAGTTGACCTACGCTGATTTAGATCGCCGCAGTCGAGCGATCGCCGCCCAGATGCAGCGGCAACACCGACCGGGAGAGCGAGTGCTCATACTCTGCCCGCCTGGCTTGGACTACGTTGTGGCATTTTGTGCCTGTCTCTATGCGGGGGCGATCGCTGTACCGGTTTATCCCCCTCGGCTCAACCAGTCCCTTGATCGTCTACAGCGGATTGCTGATGATGTGCAAGCAGCATTGGTGTTGACAACCTCGGTGCAGTTATCTCGTTCTCAGGCGCTATTGACTATTCCCGCCCTGAATGTAGATGCTGTCTTCCCCGAGGATGCCGAAAACTGGCAGTCCCCAGCCATTCGACCACGCCGACTATTCTCTCAGCCAATGGGTGCGCTGGGCTCAAGGAAATGGGGGGCGATCGCCTACCCCACTTCAGCCTCTGGTGCCGGTTTTATTCAACCTTGATCCATCGCTCGCCGTGCCGGACTTCCAAGGGCTAACCGTGGCGGCCATGCCGCAGCCACCCGCTTACGGCCGCTGGAATCTCACTTGGCATCTGAGCGAGGCCGAAGGAGGTCTGCATCTCACCGCCGTCTACCGCACTGCCTTGTTTGAGGAAGAGGCGATCGCCGCTTGGATTGCTGAATACGACGCTCTCTTGACTCTGATGCTGGAGCAATCCAACGCTTCGGTGCAGGCGTTAAATCGGGCGCTCGATGACGCCCTCATTGCCCAAACTCAGCAGTTGCAGCGCACTCTAACAGTGCGCAACCGCCAAAAGCTCGAAGTTGCCAACCGTCGCCGACCGTAGTGAATAGATTTCATCGGACTTAGGACAAGCAATTAATTTAGCAATTAATTTAATGAATTCTTAGCCCGAAGCCGATCGCTCCTATGGCTAGGGCGTGTTTTAAAACTCATCCAAACCCTGATTCTCTCGTACGAAAGATCAAGGGGTTTAGCAGGTTTTAAAACAGAGCCTAGCACATTCATTTAAATGTCAGGTTAGACATCGGGCAACTTATTACCGATAAGGTCTAATGTCTACAAATAAGGTCTAATGGTTACAAAGGTCTCACAGCCGCCTGAGATCGCTCACTCGGTACTGTTTGACCTCTCTGAAATCTCCCTTACCTGAATTATTGAGAGTCTTGACCGTACCGCTGACGGCCACTGTAGCGCGGTAGCTTCCGGCTTCACCCTGCGGGCTGATGAAGTCAATCTGCACCTGGGCTTGGCCCGTGGCTTCATCTAGGGTCAACACTCGACCGGCCTGGCGGTAGTCGCGCCAGGGCCAGCCCAGTTGGGCAAAAATTTCTCCTTCTACCATCTGTGCCAAAGGCGGCAGCCCGGCCCAGCCTCGATAATAGGCTCTGAGGTTGGCCATCGGCAGATCTCGCTGCACCAGATGATGGGGCGTGTCGGGTTCCAAATGCCCCCAGTAGCGACCTTCGGGAAAGTCAATCAGGGTGGGGGCGAGGCGGTGGTTGCCGATGTGGCTGGTGCGCCACACCCGCAGATTGTCTGTCTGGGCGTAGGTTTTGAGGGTGTCGTACACGGGCCGACTAAACCGACCGCAGCAGATATCGAGTTCGGCATGGGCACAGACTAGAAAATCCCGTGTGGTGGCAAGCTGCCGGTAGATCTCGAAGGGAGCCAGATCGGCGGGGTTGGGCAGGGCCTGCACCAAGGGCACCAACAGATCCTCTGGTACCCAAAACTCTTGTTTATCGTAGGTGGCAAACTGGGCAGCAGGACGCTGAAAGTAGAGAATGCGGCGATAGCCTGATTTGCTGTAGCGGAGATCGGGGGCGATCGCCAAACAACGACCCTTGGCACTGCGGGCGGCGGCCTGCTCTAGCACCGGCAGTAGCGCGGCAGGAAAGTTCTTACTCTGGAGCACATTACGTCCCCAGGGCATGGGTACTTCAACAATCAGGTAGCGATCGCACTCTGGAGCCGAACCAATCGGGGCTTCGCCATTGCGTTTCGAAAATACGGCACAAAGATCAACATCGGGGCAGGTCGTAATCGACTGGGGTGAGGTCATGCTGGAGGATTAATTAAATAGGTAAACAAATCGTCTAGAACAGCGTTCGCGGCTAAGATACCGTTGCCTAAAAACCAAGTGTCAAAGGAGACTGGATATACGCGATTCTGCTGTACGGCCTCCAACTGTTGCCACAGTGGGTGAGCCATCACCTGCTGGGCCATGGACTCTTGGGGATTGTCTTGAAAGTAAAAAATTACGTCCCCATCCATGGCTGGAATAGCTTCTAGGCTGACGGTTTCAAAAAACTTATGTTTGTCCTGGGCAGCGGGACGGGGCAGACCAACCTGCTCCAAAATGTAGCCACAGAAAGAATCTTTCATATAAAGTCTTACCTGGCCAGGGCGAAAGCGCAGGACGGAAACTTCAGTGGTCTGCAAAGCATCGCCCATCTGCTGACGGAACTGCTGAACTCTGGCCTCAAAGGTTTGGGTCAGCACCTCGGCTTCGGCTGTTTTCCCTAGGGCTTCGGCGTAGGTGGCCAGGGCATTGGCGCGGGTCTCAACCAGTACGGTAGGGGCAATCTGCGAGAGGCGATCGTAGAACTGACGATGGTCGTCCACGGTGCTCAAAATCAGATCGGGGTTAAGCTCTAGCATGGCTTCAAAACTGGGCTGGGAGGCGTGGCCGATATTGGCAACGCCCTCGGTTTTATTCGCCAGATAGCCAGGAAAGTTGCCGTAGTCAGAACGCTGGGGAAATCCGGCATAGGTCGCAGCGATGGGTTTAACCCCCAGTGCTAGGGTGCTGTCGAGGGCAGTCTGGGCCAGCACGATGACACGCTGGGGTGTTTCAGGCACCGTGACGTTACCCAGCGCAGTCTCAATGGTGCGCCCCTGCTCTGGGACGACCGGCTGAGACTGTAGGGAAGGGCTGCCGCAGGCCACAACAAGCACTAGAGAAGCGATCGCCAGCAGTGCCCATGTCAGATACCGCATAGCCCTCAGCATCGGCCCTGCCTCTGAACTGCACTACTCCAAGGATCTTGCCAGATCAAATGAGAAATCATATCAATAAACTGAGCGTCTTTTGCACCTTAGAATACTTGATTTGCTCTGTCAAGAAAAGATTTGGGAGCCTGAATGCTCAACTAGCTGACCACTCTCTAGCTTGAGAATGCGATCTGCCAAGTGAAAATACTTATCATCATGGGTAATGGCCAACACCAGCTTTCCTCGACGCTTGAGCTCGGGCAAAATCTGGGTGTAAAACACTGCCTTGAACTGTGGATCCTGATCGGCGGCCCACTCGTCAAACAGGTAGACGGGGCGATCTTCTAAATAGGCTGTGAGGAGGGCGAGGCGTTTGCGCTGTCCCTGGGAAAGGTCGGTGGTGGATAACTCCCCGGCCCGCAGGTGAACTTTATGGTCGAGATGGAGAGCGGTCAGGTAGGTGTTGGCTTGCTCAATCTGCTCGGGGCTGTCTAGGGCCAGCAGGCGATCGAACAGGTAAAAATCGGCAAAAATAGCAGAGAACTGCTGGCGATAGGCCTCTCGATTGCGATCGGCGATCGCTTCACCATCCAGCGTAATCTGCCCTGTGGTGGGGGGATAGAGCCCAGTAATTAGCTTAGCCAAGGTAGACTTGCCGCTGCCGTTACCGCCAATTAAAAACACGACTTCGGGGCGCGTCAAGATCAAATTAATGGGGCCTACGGTAAAGGGGGTTGTATCGGCTCCCCGATCATAATCATAGGTGACATGGTTGAGCTCTAGGCGTTGCCAAGTGGGAGATTGGGGCAAACGGATTGGACTGGGCGGCTCTTGGCAATGGTTGAGCATAAACCCGAAGGATTCGACCTTATCTAGGGCGATGCTGGCACGGCTGAGAATGGGTAGCCGCCGCATCAGGTTTTCGAGGGGGGCACTGAGGTAAATAATGGTGAGAATGTAGCTGGCCAGCAGTGCTGTTTCTAGAGGACGAAACCGAGGTATGACAAACAAGAAGATGCTCATGATGGCAAAAAAGATCAGTTGCCCCCAACTCGTGGCTCCGGCAAATATGCCCATGCCCAGCATGTTGAAATGGCGATAGGTGGCAGCGGTCTGGCGCAGCTCTTCACTCAAAAAGACCTGTCGTCGCTGGTGGTGCAGCTTGAGTTCTTTGATGCCGTGAATGATGCCACGCAGGTGCTTAAACAGGTGGTCTTGCTCTTCGCGGGCAGTGACCAAAAAGCGTCGAGCTTGCTGGGCGATGAGCTGGTAGGTAACGGTTGCCAGGGCAATAAAGGCAACGATGACTAGCAGCAGCGGCAACGACAGCCAGCCCAGATATATTAGGGAACCGCCTACGATCGCTAGGTCGATGCAGAGAAAAGGCACTACCGTAAAGGCGGAGGCAATGGTTTCAATATCTGCCGTGAGAGCCGCGATCAGCCGGTGGCTGCCCAAGGCTTCAAGCTGGCGCAGCGGACAGTCGAGCAGTTGACGGGCCAGCACCAAACGCAGGTCAAACAAAGCGCCTTGGGCTAGCCGAATCAGCAGTAGCTGTGACATATATCCGGCGACCACAACCCCGGCTAGCAGGCCAAAAAAGCTCCAGAGAAAGGGAGCCATCACCCCTTGGCGGCCCGTGACCACCTCATTGACAAGGGCAACCAAGCGGGCACTACCGCCACCACTCAGCCCCCCAGCCACAACAGCAATAGCCATAGCTGTGGGGGATGTTCGCAGCAGCAGGTGAAGGAGATTCATAGTAGGTCTAATGGTGAATAGCTTGGTTGAGTCGAATATCTTTGTTGACAAAATTCCTAACAAGACTAGCCTACTAATGCATGCATAAGCAATCCTAGCCTGTCAAAAAAATTGGGTTTAGCCCAAGACTTGTGCTTTGACAGTAGCCCTGATCGTAGCTCTAACAGTACCTAAGGCTAGGTGTTGATGCATCGAAAACTAGTCCTGGAAGCAATGTGTTCCCCTTAAGTTTGGCTTGAGCCATGCTCAACTGCCCTGCTTGCAGGCTGGATCATGCTGTTCGAGCATTTGCATTATCAAGAATATTTTTTATTTAGACCTATGGCTTCTACCCCTCCGTCTGCGATCGCCCTGCCTTGTGATGGGGATAAGCGATCGCGCTTGGCTGACCTGTTGCGATCGCGCCTCCAGCATCCCAACCAGTTTCCGCTCTCCTTTGCCCAGCAGCGGCTTTGGTTTCTCGATCGGCTCCAGCCGGGGAATCTAGCCTATACGATGATGGCGGTGGTGCGGCTGCGGGGTGAGCTAAACGCAGCGGCTTTGGAACGTGGGTTTCAAGACCTAGTGCAGCGCCATGAAGCACTGCGCACGCGTTTTGTAATGGTGGCAGGGCAACCGCGCCAGCAGGTACAGCCGACCGGCACCGTGCATCTAACCCGCTTGGATTGGTCAGATCTGCCACCCGAGGCGCAGACGACAGCGATTCAGACCGAGGCCCTAGACCTGGCCCAACAGCCCTTTGATCTGGCACGGGACGATCTGGTGCGATCGCGCCTGATTCAGCTAGAGGCTGAGACCCATGTGCTGCTGCTGGCCCTGCACCACATTGTCTCCGACGGTTGGTCGATGGAGGTGCTGATTCGGGAGTTAGCGATTCTCTACGATGCCCATCGGCGAGACCAGCAGCCTGCTCTACCGCCCTTGCCGATTCAGTATGCCGATTTTGCCGTATGGCAGCGACAGTTTTTGCAGGGCGAAGTTCTAGAGCAGCAGTTGCATTACTGGCGATCGCGCCTGTCTCCTGTCACCGCACCCAGTTTGCCCACGGACTTTCCCCGCCCAGCGATGCGCAGCCACCAAGGACACCGGCATGGTTTAGGGATCTCCCCTGACCTCACCGCGCAGCTTCAGGAGGTAGTGCATTTTAGTAAAGGACAGAGGAAAAGATGGACTCTTTCCTTTCTGCCAGCTTCTCTCTGACTCGGCGATTGTAGTCATGGATGAACATCC
>NZ_JACSWB010000246.1 GCF_016888135.1 Leptolyngbya sp. CCY15150 | reverse complement strand
CAAGTTGAGGCCGACGGTAGGGTTTCTTTGTCAGTGGTCAGTTGCCAGTAGCGCTGGGCACGTCGTTTGCCATAGACAATCTCTCGAATGAAGCGAGTTTCGTGGCTACCATCACTAAACGTCCGCTCATACTCACGCCAGCGATTGGCTCGCACTTGTTGCTCTTTAGGCAATAGAACGGCATGGTTAGAACGGATAGCCAGCACGTAGGGTAGAGCCATTCGATGGAGTGTCTTGACAAAACTGCTGCCGCTTTCGCCATAGGCACTATCGGCCAGAACCAGTTCAAATTTGAAGCCTATCTCACAGAGGTCTTGAACCATGGCTGCTGCGATCTCGGGCTTGGTACGATGAGTGTCTTCTGCGCTTAATCGTGCTTTTGGCTTATAGACTTCAAAGGCTAAGGGAAAAGCGATGTTGTCAATCACCCCGTAGGCATCTACTGAAACAATCCCGTTCTCTACTTTGCCCAAGTTGCCGATGTACTGCCGTTTGACATAGTCCGTGACATGTCCTTTCTTGCGATCTCCTGTTTCATCAATCACCAGCACTAGCTTTCGCGTACCCACAAGGGAGAGAATCAGGTCTATGCGTCGTTGCCTCAAGTCCTTAACACACCACGGAGAGTTGACCAAAAACTGTTGTAATGATTGAGCATTCGGCAACCCTGTGACTTTTGCAATCGCTGGTAGCGATTTTCGTTTCGCTTCAGATATCATCCCCACATGCAGATGCTTGAACGCTTCGAAGCTTCTCACCTCGACAAATAGGTCTCGGTAACGTTCGCAATACTCATCCACAAACCCTACTGTCGCCTTGGCTATACGGGGTGCTATCATCGCTTCTCACTAGGTTCCAGCCCTTTTACTCTATTCTATCTACCGCCAGAGTCATTGAAGAGCG
>NZ_JACSWB010000245.1 GCF_016888135.1 Leptolyngbya sp. CCY15150 | reverse complement strand
TGGGGATGTCAATGCCTTCGAGGTGCTCATAGAGGGTGGTGTGGGATTGCGGACGACACACCAGGATGAAGTTGAGGTGTTGGTCTAGAAGCTGCTGGCACAAGGGCTGGTGGCAATAGAGGTCATCGCCTAAAACCGTTACCTTCATTGGACTAAAGCGTTCTCCATGCTGCATCAACCACCGTTTCGCAGCAGCCGTCTCACAGTCCTGTTTGTCATGCCCATCTTGCGGCACGATAAACGCTGGCACTAACGGAATCACGTGAGGCTGTCCTGGGGCGACGATGACTGGGGTGATGACGCTATGGAAGTAGTGGGTCT